>NZ_JBEPNO010000005.1:0-281862 GCF_040546275.1 Nakamurella sp. UYEF19
TGCGGCCGCTGTGGTGGTCGGGTCCGGAGCCACCCTTACCCGGCTGCGTCCTCACCGACAGCTGCGGCGAGCCTTCGGCCCACCTGGCTGTCGGTCTTTTTGTGCGGCCGCTGTGGTGGTCGGGTCCGGAGCCACCCTTACCCGGCTGCGTCCTCACCGACAGCTGCGGCGAGCCTTCGGCCCACCTGGCTGTCGGTGGTCGCCTCTAGCGTTCGTGTCAGTCAGCCGGATGGTCGTCCGGAGACACGAACCGGAGGTGTCATGCACATCGATTGCGATAGTTGTACGGTCCGCGGCGACGCCTGCTCGGGGTGCGTGATGACGGTTCTGCTCGGAATGCCGCAGACCGGTGTCGAGTGGGACGACACCGAGCGTCAGGCCCTCGGCGTGCTGGCTGCTTCCGGTCTCGTTCCCCCACTGCGGTTGGTGAGGGCCGTCGACCATCCTTCCCAGCAGGCCGGTTGACGACGCGCCGAGGTTCTTCGCTCCCCAAGTGATCCTTCTCACCGGCGTAGATCATCTCTGTATCTGCGGAGCACGGTTGGAGCCCCGCGAGGCGCACAAGTTCTATGGATGAACAAAAAGCCTTGAACTCTCATGCGCTCGACTGGACTCCAGCGTGTCCTTCTCGTAACCTGATCGAGATCTTCTGCGAAGGCCGCCAGTCAGGTGGCCTGGGAGATCACGCCGAATCGACGTCATCGAAAGCGTCGAACCGAGGACCCAGGTTTTATCGGGGTGAATCCTTCTCGTGGCAGTGCGCACGTGAGGGTAGGGCTACTTCCTGGCCCGAATCCGTCAGCTAACCCGGTAGGCGTCGAGGAGGAAAGGTGCGCCTCACTTGGCGACGCACGACCTGAACTTGCGTGTCCCAAAGTTTCGCAGAACCAGGACCCTGATCGCCGGCGTCACCGTGACCCTCGGCATCAGTCTGCTCGGTTCCCTCCCCGCGAACGCGGCACCGGAACCCGCACCACCCACGCCCGGCACCTCCAGTACGCCCAGCACCTCGGGCGATGCGAAGACGGCGTGGGAGAACAGCAGTCATCTGGCCGAGATCGCCAGTGAACAGGTCAACGGCGCCAAGCAGGCGCAGATCAGGGCCGAGCAGGGAGCCCGCAGGGCAGCCACTGATCTTGTCGCCGCGGAAAGCAAGGTGACCGCGACCCGTCAGAGCGTCGCATCCGCAACGGCCACGGTCGACTCCTACCAGAGCCAGCTCGATGCCTTCGCGAGCGCCAGCTTCCGGGGAGCCAACCTCAGCCAGCTCGGCGTGATCCTCACCGCGAAGTCGGCCGAGGACTTCCTGGACGAATCGACCGTGATGAACCGCGTCGCGGAGGACACCAAGCAGACCATGCAGCAGGCCATCGCGGCGAAGACGGCAGCGGCCGCAGCCAAGACCGACGCCGAAGCAGCTGAGTCTGCCTCGCTGGTTGCGAAGACCCAGGCAGACCAGGCGTCGGCCGCGGCCGCAACCGCGACCGCAACCGCCTCGGGCAAGAAGTCCGACCTCGACGCCGCCGTGGCTCGCTACAAGGACCTCTACAACAAACTGTCAGCGCAGGAGAAGGCCGCCGCCGCCGCGGCCGCAGAAAAGGTCCGTCAGGAGTCATTGGCCAGGGCCGCCGCTGCGCAGGCGCAAGCCGACGCCGATGCGGCTGCTGCCGCCAAGGCCGCAGCGACCACCACGGTCAGTTCTGCGACGGGCAGTACGCCGAGCCCATCGGGTTCGGCCGCGGCAGCAGCCAAGGCTGCGCCGATCCAGGGCGGGGACTCGGCGGGACAGATTGCAGCCGCTGCCGCGATGACCAAGATCGGTTTCGCCTACGTCTACGCCGCCGACGGCCCCAACGCCTACGACTGCTCCGGGTTGACCACCTGGGCCTGGGCCCAGGCGGGCATCAGCATTCCACGCGTCAGCTACGAGCAGGCGAACTTCCCCGAGGTGCCGCTGGACCAGCTGCAGCCGGGTGACCTGGTCACCTACTACTCGCCGGTCAGCCACGTCGCGATGTACGTCGGTGGCGGCATGGTGGTCAGCGCCGCCGACGAGTCGCTCGGCATCATCTACGTCCCGGTGGAGCGGGGCGGGCCGGATGCGACAGGCCACCGCGTGCCGCGCGGCTGAGCCACCACACACTGCCGCTGGGCCGTACACGATGGAGTCGACCCATACGGGAGACTTCATCTCGTGCGCCGAACGCTGCTCGTCACCAACGACTTCCCGCCCCGCCAGGGCGGTATCCAGTCGTACGTCCAGGCCCTGTCCGAACGATTGCCGGCTCAGGATCTGGTGGTCTACGCACCGGCCTGGCCGGGTGCTGCGGAATTTGATGCAGCGCAACGGTTCGAGGTGGTCCGTCACCCTGGATCGCTCATGCTGCCGGTGCCCTCGGTGGCCCGCCGCGCGGCAGAACTGATCCGCAGGCATCACCTCGAGGCGGTGTGGTTCGGCGCTGCCGCGCCGCTGGCACTGCTGACCCCCACGTTGCGGCGAGCCGGCATCGTCCGGTCGGTGGCCAGTACCCACGGACACGAGGTCGGATGGTCGATGCTGCCGGGGTCCCGTCAGGCCCTCCGATCGATCGGGCGCCACGTCGACGTGGTCACCTTCGTCAGCCGGTATGCCCGAGGCCGCATCGCGGCCGCACTCGGCCCGATGGCCGCGCTGGAGTACCTCCCTGCCGGAGTGGACACGGAGGTCTTCGCTCCGGATCCGGTGGGTCGGGCGCGGATCAGGGCGCAGTTCGGCCTCGGTGATCGCCCGGTGGTCGTGTGCATCTCCCGGCTGGTCGCCCGGAAGGGTCAGGACGTGCTGATCAAGGCGCTCCCGGCGATCATCGCGTCGGTGCCGGGGGCCGTCCTGCTGGTGGTCGGCGACGGACCCGATCGGGCCGCGCTCGAGCGCTCCGCCGCAGACCTCGGCGTGGCTGACCACGTCGTGTTCACCGGGGCCGTGCCCTGGCTCGAACTGCCGGCGCACTACGCCGCCGCCGATGTCTTCGCCATGCCCTGCCGCACGCGCGGCGGCGGGCTGGACGTCGAGGGACTGGGGATCGTGTTCCTGGAGGCTTCGGCCATGGAGTTGCCGGTGGTGGCCGGCGATTCGGGTGGTGCGCCGGAGGCCGTGCTCGACGGGGCGACCGGGGTGGTGGTTCCCGGTCGGGACGTCGACGCTGTCGCAGCGGCCGTCGTCGAGCTGCTGACCGACCGCGACACCGCACGGCAGTGGGGAACAGCCGGTCGGGAGTGGATCACCGGGCACTGGGACTGGCAGCGTTCGGCCGACCGGCTGGCGTCACTGCTGAGCTCCTGAGATTGCCCGCCCAGCGAGCCAACTACGGTGGTGGGCGTGAGGATCTCGTTCGTGTCCGATGTCCACGGCAACATCGACGGTCTGGCCAGGGTCGCCGAGAACGCGGAACAGCTGGTGGTCCTGGGCGACCTGCTGGACTACGTCGACTACCACGAACACGGCAACGGCATCCTCGGCGAGATCTTCGGTGCCGAGAAGGTACGGCAGTTCGCCACGTTGCGATCGAGCGGTTCTTTCCGGGACCTGCACGAGTACAACCGGACCCTCTGGGACTCACTCGACGACCCATCCGCCGTCCTCGCCGAGGTGGTCGAGACCCGCTACCGGGAGGTGCTCGAAGCCGTCGGGACCGATGCGCTGCTGATCCTGGGAAACGTGGACGTGGCCGCGGCGTGGCAGAACTCGGTCGGTGCCGAGCTGCCCAACCGTGATGGTCAGGTGATCGAGCTCGCCGGTCGCAGCTTCGGATTTGTCGCCGGCGGGTCCACGCGGCCCGGAATGCCCTGGCGGGCACCGGATCACGTCTGGCGACCGCTGGTCCGATCTGCCCAGGAGTTCGAGGCGGTGACGAGGAGCCTCGGCCCGGTCGATGTCCTCTGCTCGCACATCCCGCCGAACCTCGCGATGCTCCGATACGACCGATTCCCGGCGCGGATGGAGATGTACGGACCAGGGTTGCTGGAGTCGATCGATCAGTACGCGCCCCAGCTGTCGGTCTTCGGTCACGTCCACCAGCCGCTGGCCCAGCGGACCAGGCGGGGTCGCACCGAATGCGTCAACGTCGGGCACTTCCAGCGGTACCCGGTCGCCTTCGAGGTCGATTTCGACTGAGCGTCCAGCTGCGGCCGGAATCAACCGGCCCGCGCCCTGGGTAATCTTTGGCAATGGCCGACTCCTCAACCCAATCGCTGACCATGAACGCGGCCCCGGCTGCGATCATGGACGTCATCGCGGACTTCGCCGCCTATCCGGAGTGGACCGGCGCGGTGAAGAAGGTCGAGGTGACGGATCCCGGGCGGGGGACAAGGGCCAAGCGGGTCCGGTTCGGGCTGGATGCCGGCCTGATCAAGGACACCTACGAGCTCGAGTACACCTGGGCCGGTGATGGTCTGTCCGTCACGTGGGAGTTGGTCATCGGTCAGATGCAGAAGGCCCAGCACGGTTCCTACGTCCTGCGTGCCGGTGCGAGCGGAACCGAGGTCACCTACTCGCTGACCGTGCAGCTCAACGTTCCTCTGGTCGGGCCGCTCCGGCGCAAGGCCGAGCGCACCATCATGGATACCGCGCTCAAGGAACTCCGCAAGCGAGTAGAGAACGCGTGAGCACGAGTGAGCATCGCAGTGAGGGACGAGCGAGGAGCGGAGCGAGGAGCGATGAGCGCCTGCGCGAAGAGCCATCAGCGCCGAGTGAGCATCGCAGTGAGGGACGAGCGAGGAGCGATGAGCGCCTGCGCGAAGGGCCGTCAGCGCCGAGTGAGCATCGCAGTGAGGGACGAGCGAGGAGCGATGAGCGCCTGCGCGAAGAGCCGTCAGCGCCGAGTGAGCCGTCAGCGCTGAGAATCGTCCTGCACACCGGGAAGGGCGGGGTCGGCAAGACGACGATGTCCGCGGCAACCGCGCTCGCCGCGGCCCGCGCCGGACACCGGACGCTGCTGTTGTCGACCGACCCGGCCCACAGCGTGGCCGACGTGCTCGGCACGGAGGTCGGTGCTGAGCCGACCCCGGTGCCCGGAGTCGAGCGGCTCTGGGCCACCCAGGTCGATACGAGGGTCAGGTTCGAGCAGGCGTGGACGGATATCCGCGGCTACCTGGTCGGTGTGCTGGCCGCCCGGGGCATCGCGCAGGTGGAGGCCGAGGAGTTGACGGTGCTACCCGGCGCGGACGAGATCGTGGCCCTGCTCGAGGTGCACCGCTACGCGACCACCGGTGAGTTCGACGTCATCGTGCTCGACTGCGCACCGTCTGGGGAGTCACTCAAGCTGCTCGCGATGCCAGAGACGATCCGTTTCTACAGCGACAGGCTGATGGGCGCCCCGGTGCGCCTGATGCGCACGCTGGCAGCCGGTTTCGCCGGCTTGACCGGAAGCCGGGGCAAGGCCGACCAGGTCTCGGCCGGCGATGCCTCCGATGCGCTCGGTCGCCTGCTCGACCACCTGACGGCTGCGCGGGAGTTGTTGACGGACAACACCATCACCGGCATTCGAATAGTGGTGACGCCGGAGCGGGTGGTGATCGCCGAGGCCAGGCGGCTGCTGACGGCGCTGTCGCTGCACGGCTACGCAGTGGAAGCCGTGCTGGTCAACCGGGTACTGCCCGATCCTGCCGCTGGGGAGGGCGAGGGTGCGTTCCTCACCTCCTGGCGCGAGTCCCAGTCGCGGGTGATGCCGCTGATCGGCGAGTCGTTCGGTGGGCTCGGCCGCCACCAGGTGACCATGACCCCCGCCGAGCCGGTCGGTGTGGAACGACTCGCAGCCGTCGCTCTCGAGCTGTTCCGCGGCGACGATCCGGTCGGCGGGCGGATCCCCGTGCGGGAGCTGCGGACCGAGGGCGCCGACGGCCGCTACCGGTTGTGGATCTCCCTGCCACTGGTCGACCGGGCCGAGGTGGACCTGAGTCGCGCCGGAGACGATCTGGTCGTCACGGTCGGGCCGCACCGGCGCCGGATCACCCTGCCGTCCACCCTGCAGCGCTGCCGTACGTCAGGGGCCTCGTTCGTCGACGACTGTCTCGTCGTCGAATTCGAGGCCGATCCCGACCGGTGGCCCGCCGCACTGGCCGCCGGCCTACCTGCCGACATCACGCGGCCTGCCGACATCACGCTGCCTGCCGACATCACGCTGCCCGACGCACAGATCCTGCCCGAAGCACAGACCATGCCCAGTGACGACCTGGCCGGCGCCCGATGACGACGCCACCCGAGCACCCTGCGCATCCGGCCGTCGGGCCGTTGGCGGACGAGGCTGCGCAGTTGCTCGATGCCGTTGCTGCCCGACTGTCCACGATGAGGGCGAGACCGGTTGCGACGTCAGCGGAACCTCCCCTGGCGCCGACGGAGACGACCCCGCAGGACCGTCCGGGAGAGCTTCACCCCTGCCTCGGGTGGTGTCCGATCTGCCGAGGGGCGGAGCTGATGCGCGGCGACCGGTCCGAGGTCACCGAGAAACTCCTGGACACAGCGCTGCTGGTGGTCACCACTCTGCGATCGTTGATTCCCGAACAGCCTGCCGCTCCGGAGGCGTCCGGGCCCGACGACACGAACCCCCCGGCGCCGTCCGGCGTAGAACGGATCGACATCCGATGACCGGCACGGCTTCACCCGGCGGGATCCTGACGATCGGGATCGACATCGGCGGCACCTCGGTGCGCGCCGCCGTGATCGACGAGAACTGCGAGATCGTCGCCTCCCGACGGGCCTACACCCCGCGGACGGTGGCCGACACCGATGACGTGCTGTCCGGGCTCATCTCCGAGCTCGCGGCCGAGTACCCGGTCAGCGCAGCCGGTCTCGCGGTGGCTGGATTCGTCTCCACCGATCGCAGTCGGGTGATGTTCGCCCCCCACCTGGCCTGGCGTGGCGACCCGGTGCCGGCCCGCCTGACGGAGCGCCTCGGTCTACCGGTGGTGATGGACCACGACGTCAACTCCGCAGCCTGGGCGGAGTACATCGCCGGCGCCGGCCAGGGTTCGCCGGTCGCTCTGCTGGTCGCGCTCGGTACGGGCATCGGTGCGGGGCTGGTCATCGACGGCGTCGTCTACCGTGGCGCGCACGGCGTCGCGCCCGAGTTGGGGCACGTGGTCGTGGTGCCCGGGGGCCGGCCCTGCCCCTGCGGGAAGCGGGGCTGTTGGGAGCGGTACTGCTCCGGCACGGCGCTCGCGCAGACCGCGCTCGAGCTGTTGGCGGGCAACGAGTCCGACCCGCTGTTGCCACTCATCGCGGTCAGCGACCGGGCTGCCAGCCCGCTGGCAGCCCTGGCGCCGGGCGCCATCACCGGCACCATGGTCGCCGCTGCCGCGGCGGCGGGGGACCAGGTGGCTCTCGGCGCGATGGCCGATCTGAGCCGCTGGCTGGGCGTGGGTCTGGCGATGGCCACCGACATCCTCGACCCCGAGGTCATCGTCATCGGAGGTGGTGTTGCTGCTGCTGCGCCCTGGTACCTGCCGGCAGCCCGCCAGGATCTGAGCTCGGCGATCACCGGTGCCGGACACCGACCGGAGCCCAGGGTGGTGGTGGCCCAGTTCGGCGATCGGGCCGGCATCATCGGTGCCGCCCTGCTGGCCAGGGCCGCCCTCGTTCCGCACTGACCCGGCTAGAGGCGGGCGCCGTCGTCCCAGCCGTCGGCGTCGTCCGGATCGGATGCTCGGGGCCGTAGTCCATGGATCAGCATCCCGAAACCACCGATCAGGCAACCGATCCCGAGAAACAGCACGACATCTGGCGCGACCTCGACCAGGCTCGGGCGGATCAGCATCACCAGACCGAGGGCGAGGAAGATCAGGGCGACCACGGTGCGGCGCCGTGGTTTGGGTACCGGCGGCGGTTCGGGCGGGATGAAATGTGCGTCGTCGGCCTGCATCTCGGCTGCCAGTTCGGCCTGGCTCGCCTCGAACAGGGCTACCTCCTCGGCTCGCTGGGCGCGTCGCAGCTGCCGTCGGCGTTCCCGTTCGTCGGCCGCGTCCTGACTGTCCGACACAGCCGTCGGGGGGCGTTCGTCGGTGGGTCGGTCGTCGGTGGCCACCCGGCGACGGTCGATGGGCGGGCGGTCCGTGACTGACGGTGCGTCCCAGGACATCTGCCCGGAGATTCCGGAGATGATGGCCGCGAACTCGGCGTCGACCTCGGCGGCGGATCGCTCGCGGTCCGTCGGGTCCGGGTCGTCCGGAGGCAGGGCGCTCATCTCTACTGCTCCTTGGTGACGCGGCGGACGAAGGCGACCGATTCGTCGAAGATCAGGTCGGCGTCGTAGTCCAGGGTGGCGACGTGGTAGCTCCGCTCGAGCACGATCTCGGTGACGTCGGTCGAGGAGATCTTCTCGAGTATGAGGCGTGCGTTCTCCGGCTCCACCACGTGGTCGACCCTGGAGTGCAGGAGCAGCACGGGCAGAGCGATCCCGCCCAGGTCGGCCCTCGTCACGGCCCACCCCTTGCGCATCGCGTCGACTGCCTTCAGCGGTGTCCGGTCGTATCCGAATTCTGACGCGCCCGGTTTCGCGATGTCGTCGGTGATGCCCTTGAGCGACGGCACCAGATGTTTCAGCACCGGGAGTACGGCCATCTCCCTGCGCAGGCTCATCACCGCCGGATTGACCAGCACGATCCCGGCGATCGCCTCCGGGTACAGCTGGGCGAGGCGCAGGGTCAGGGTGCCGCCCATCGACAGTCCGCAGACCACCACCGACCGGCAGCGTTCTCGCAGCTCCGCGAGCGCGGCGGTCACGGCGCCGAGCCAGTCGTCGAAGGTGGTGCGGTTCATCTCCTGCCAGCTGGTGCCGTGGCCCGGCAGCAGGGGGAGCCGCACCGAGAATCCCTCGGTCACCATCCGATCGGCCCATGGACGCATGGACACGGGTGAGCCGGTGAATCCGTGACAGATCAGCACACCGATGTCGCCGGCGTCGACGCTCAGCGGTTGGGACGCCGTCGCCTTCGGTAACGACGTCATCGGGTCTCCCTGCGGGGCGTCCTGGCGGATGCGGGCGGGCCGGCGGATGACCGGCCCGGCCGGAAAGTCCGGCTGCTCTCCATCCTCCCAGATGATGTGCGTGGACGCGGCCCGCCGACCAGCACGATCAGCGTGCCAGCGCGTACGGTGATTCGAACACCGAAACCTGCAACTCGACCGGTATGCCGATCCAGAAGAGGGGCGCTCCTGCGTTGCTGTACTACCTGTGCAAATACGTGCTGATCGGACCTCTCCTGCGTCTGTTCTTCCCGGCCAAGGTGATCGGGGCCGAATACGTTCCGGCCGAGGGTGGCGTCATCCTGGTTGGCAACCACATCTCGGTGGCCGACTCCTTCTTCACCCCGCTGTTCGTCAAGCGTCGGGTGACCTTCCTGGCCAAGAGCGAGTACTTCACCGAGACCGGTCTGAAGGGTCGACTGAAGAAGGCCTTCTTCAACGGCGTCGGTCAGGTCCCGATCGATCGCGGTGGCGCGTCCGCGGCCCACGACGCGCTGATGACGGGTGTCCGCCTGCTCAAGGAGGGAAAGTGCCTCGGCATCTACCCCGAGGGCACCCGGTCACCGGACGGACGCCTCTACAAGGGCAAGACCGGAGTCGCCCGGATGGCCCTCGAGGCCGGCGTTCCGGTCGTCCCGCTGGTCATGATCGGTACCGACCGGGTCAACCCGATCGGCTCCAAGATCTGGCGGCCGCACCGCTACACGGCCATCTTCGGGCGTCCGTTGGAGTTCTCGCGGTACGAAGGCATGGCCGGCGACCGGTTCGTCGAACGCTCGATGACCGACGAGATCATGTATCGACTGATGGAGCTGTCAGGCCAGGAGTACGTCGACAAGTACGCCGCCAAGGTCAAGGCCGATCTGGAGGCCGCCAAGCTGGCCGAGCAGAACCGCAAGACCGGTCTGGTCGAGGGGCGCGGTCCTGGAACGGTGACCCGCCTACCGGGCACCAAGGCTGGCTGAGTGGTCCGGAAGCCGCCGGAAGGACCAGTTTCCCGGTATTTCTACGACTGCGAGTTCATCGAGGACGGTCGCACGATCGAGTTGATCTCGATCGGTGTCATCGCCGAAGACGGTCGTGAGTTCTACGCGGTGTCAACCGATTTCGATCCCGACACGGCCGGTCAGTGGGTTCGCCGCAACGTTCTGTCCAAGCTGCCCTCGCCGTCGGACCGGAGTTGGCGAAGTCGTACCCGGATCCGCGAGGATCTCTACGAATTCCTCGTCGAGCCGGGCCTGCCGATCGAGCTGTGGGCGTGGTACGCGGCGTACGACCACGTCGTGCTGGCCCAGCTGTGGGGTGCGATGCCGGCCATGCCGAACGAGGTCCCGCGGCTGACCCGGGAGATCCGGCAGCACTGGGAGGCGGCCGGGTGCCCGCCCATTCCGGACCCGGGAACCGACCGGCACAATGCCCTGGCCGACGCCCAGCTGGGTTTCGCGCGCTGGCAGGCGGCAGAGGCCGCGCTCAAATCCGCCTAGGCTGGACGACGTGAACTGGACCGTCGACATCCCGGCAGACATCCTGCCGTCGCTTCCCCCGCTGCCCGGAACCCTGCGCGCCGAGCTGGACAAGGCGCTGTCCCTGCCCGCGGCCCAGCAGCCGAGCTGGCCGGACTCCGAGCAGGTGCTGGCCGTGCGTGCGCTGCTGGAGTCGGTACCGCCGGTCACCGTCCCGCGCGAGGTCGACCGGTTGCACGCCCAACTGGCAGCCGTGGCCAGGGGCGAGGCCTTCCTGCTCCAGGGTGGCGACTGTGCCGAGACCTTCGTGGACAACACGGAACCGCACATCCGCGGCAACATCCAGACGCTGCTGCAGATGGCGGTCGTGCTGACCTACGGCTCGTCGATGCCGGTGGTCAAGGTGGCCCGCATCGCCGGGCAGTACGCGAAGCCGCGCAGCTCGGAGATCGACTCGCTCGGCCTGGCGTCCTACCGCGGCGACATCATCAACTCCCTGGCGACCACCCCGGAGGCGAGGGTCCCCGACCCGTCGCGGATGGTGCGGGCCTACGCCAACGCCTCCGCCGCGATGAACATGGTGCGTGCGCTCACCGGCGCCGGCATGGGGGATCTGGCCAGCGTCCACGAGTGGAACCAGGAGTTCGTCGCCACCTCCCGGGCCGGTGAGCGCTTCGAGCGGATGGCCGGCGAGATCGACCGGGCCATGCGGTTCATGTCAGCGTGCGGAGTCGACTCCCACTCCCTGCACTCGGTGGAGATCTTCTCGTCCCACGAGGCCCTGCTGCTGGACTACGAACGCGCGATGCTGCGATTGGAGACGACCGGGCCGGAGCCGCGCCTGTACGACCTGTCCGGCCACTTCCTCTGGATCGGTGAGCGGACCCGTCAGCTGGACGGTGCGCACATCGCGTTCGCCGAGATCCTGGCCAACCCGATCGGTCTGAAGATCGGCCCCGGCACCACGCCGGACCAGGCGGTCGAGTACGTGGAACGCCTCGATCCGCACGGCACCCCCGGCCGCCTGACGCTGATCTCGCGGATGGGCAACGGCAACGTCCGCGACGTGCTGCCGGCCATCATCGAGAAGGTCCAGGCCACCGGCCACCAGGTCATCTGGCAGTGCGACCCCATGCACGGCAACACGCAGGAGGCGTCGACCGGCTACAAGACAAGGCATTTCGACCGCATCGTGGACGAGGTCCAGGGCTTCTTCGAGGTGCACCGTGACCTCGGCACCCACCCCGGCGGCATCCACGTCGAGCTCACCGGCGAGAACGTCACCGAGTGCCTCGGCGGCGCGCAGGAGATCAGCGACGAGGATCTGGCCGACCGCTACGAGACGGCCTGCGACCCGCGCCTGAACACCCAGCAGTCCCTCGAGCTGGCCTTCCTGGTCGCAGAGATGCTTCGCAGCTGATGGGAGGCCGGGCCGAGCGCAGCGACGGGGGATGTCGCTGATGGGAATTCTGCGTCCCACCTTCTCGATCAGCGCCGCCGGCCTCGCGCCCGCCGCGCTGGTCTGGGAGCGGTACACGCGCCCGGCCCTCTGGTCGACCTGGTCACCCCAGATCGCCAGGGTCGACTGCGTCGACGAGGTGATCAGGGCCGGAAGCACCGGAGTGGTGCACGCCATCCACCCCACGCTCGGGCTGAAGATCCCGTTCGAGGTGACCGACCTCGACGAGGCGTCGATGGACTGGGCCTGGAACGCCCGGCTCCCGCTGGGGGTGACGCTGCACCTGCGGCATCTGGTCGAGACGGTGCCAGGAGCGGAGTCCGTTCCAGGAGTGCGGGGCAGCAGCCGCACCCGGCTCTGGGTGACCGGCCCGGCCCCCATCGCGCTCGGATATCTGCCGGTGGCCCAGCTCGCGCTGCGTGCACTGGTCCGCCAGGGCTGATCCGGCGGGATCAGGGGAAAGCGCTGACCTGGACGGTCGAGCCCGGTTCGACACGTGTTCCGCCATCGGGGATCTGGCCGATCACCGAGGCACCCGCACCGCCGAACATCGCGGCCAGACTGAGCTGCAGCCCGAGGTCCGACAGCTGCGTGCGCGCCTGCCCGACATCGCCTTTCGTCACGTCCGGCACGATCACGGCATTCGACAACGTCAGCACCACGGTCGCAGCAGCGGGATCGACCCGGCTCTCCGCGGCCGGCGTCGTGCCGACGACGTCGCCGGGACCGATGTCCGCGTCGAACACGGCGTCGCCGAAGGAGACGGTGAACCCGGCACTCGTCAGGTCCGCGGCGGCCTGACTCCTGGACTCGCCCCGGACGGTCGGGACGGTGATCGAGGAGGAGATGACCAACGACACCGACGACCCGCGGGCGACCAACTGGCCCTGCGCCGGATCGGTGCCGATGACCGCGCCGTCCTCGCTGAGCGCATCGAACCGGATTTCATCGGCGCCGACGGTGAAACCGGCCACCAGTAGCCTGTTCCGGGCGTCGTCGGGGTTTTTGCCCGAGACCTCCGGCACCGACTCCGGGGCCGGTCCCTTCGACCTGACGAGGACGACGACGCCTCCGATGGGCAGGGACGTGTCGGCGGTCGGGTCGGTGGCGAGCACGGCACCCGCCGGCACGACCGGGTCGTAGCGATCGGCGAGGACGTCGAAGGTTGGCGTCAGGTCGGCGGCAGTGACGACACCGGAGGCGTCCGCGGCGCTGCTACCCGGCGTGATGAGCGGCACGGACGGCCGCCCGGTGGATACCAGCAACTCGACGTCCGAGCCCCGTAGCAGCCGTGAACCCGGCGTCGGCCTGGTGTCGGCGACGGTGCCCTGGGCCACTGTGTCCGATGGTTCGGCACTGACGCGCGGAACGAGACCGGCGTCTCTCACCAGGTTCTCGGCCGACTGCTGATCGACCCCGACTGCGGGCGGTGAGTAGGCCCACCGACCGCTGCCCAGCCACCAACCGCCGACGGCGGCCGCCGCGCCCAGCAGCAGCACGATGATCGTCACGATCAGCCACCGGCGCAGCGCCGACCTCCGCCGTACCGGGCTGCCGTTCGGGGTGACCGGTGCCGCCGGGCGCTGGACGGCGTGGTCGAGGGTCGGCGAGGCGGTGGTGGAGTGGCGGACCGGCCCTCCGCCGGTGCCCCCGGCCCCGCGGACGGTGTTACCGACGCCGCCGACCACTGCAGTGCCCGGCCGGGCGGCCACCGTGCCGGACCTCGCCGGAGGGCCGCCCGCGTAGCCTGACCCAGGGCCGCCGCCCGGCACGATCCGCGTTCCGGTCGGACCGGCCGAGCTGGGCCGTACCGGCGGGCGTGACCGCGGGACCGGCACGGCCACCCGGGCCAGCCCGAGTCGGGCCCGTAGCGACACCAGCGAGGACAGGAACGCAGAAGCATCGCGCGGCCGAGCCATCGGGTCTCGGCGGGTGGCGGCCAGGACCAGATCGTCCAGTTCGAGCGGCACACCGGGCGCTTCGTCGGTCACCGGTGGGACGTCGGAGTGAACGTGTTGGTAGGCAACGGAAATGGCGTTGTCGCCGCGGTACGGTGTGTGACCGGTGAGCATCTCGAAGGCAACGATGCCGGCCGCGTAGACGTCCGACCGAGGATCGGAGGCCCCGGTGGCGACCTGCTCCGGCGAGAGGTAGGCGACGGTGCCCAGGATCACGTCACCCGTGGCCATCGTCTGCGAACTGACCGCCCGCACCAGACCGAAATCGGCGACCTTCACCTCGCCCTTCGACGAGATCAGCACGTTCTCGGGCTTGACGTCGCGGTGCACCAGACCCGCCGAGTGGGCGGCACCCAGGGCGGCCAGCAGCGGTTCCATGATCGACATCGTCACCGAGACCGAGAGCGCGCCGGACTGGTGCATCAGGTCGCGGAGCGTGCCTCCGTCGACGAGTTCCATCACCAGGAACACCACGTCACCGTCGCGGCCCTGGTCGTAGACGCCGACGACGCCACGGTGTGCGACGCCGGCCGCCAACCTGGCCTCGCGCTCGAACCTGGTCAGGAAACTCGGGTCCGAAGCGAAGGCTGGTTTCATCACCTTGATCGCCACCGGCCGGTCGAGCCGCAGATCGGACCCACGGTAGACGGTCGACATGCCGCCACGGGCGATGATCGCCCCCACCCGGTAGCGGCCGTCGAGGACGGCGCCGATCAACGACGATCCCGCCGTCGCTCCACCCGAGGTACCCACGACATTTGATCCTGCCAGGGCCGGGGCCCGGACCGCCGCGGTTCCGTCCCCGAGTCGGGGATCAGTTCGACTCGTCACGGTCGGAGGTGGCACGCTGGACGTCGTGTCCACCTCGTCATCTCGACCCCCGTCGCCATCTCGACCCATGTCCTCACCATCGGCTGCCGACCCGGCCCCCGACACCGGACCGCCCACGCTGGCTCCGGTGCCCGACATCGCCTCGGCACTGGGCATGATCGTCACCCGGGTGCACCAGCTGCTCCGGGAGCGTCAGATCGTCGCGACGCGGGTCGACGGAGTGCTGCGTGTCCCGAAGGAATTCGTCAAGGACGGACTGGTGGTCAAGGGTCTCCCGTCCACCATCACGCTGCTCTCCGACGCCGGCTACACCGATCCGGAGATCATCGACTGGCTGTTCGAGGCCGACGACTCGCTGCCGGGTCGGCCGATCACCGCGCTGCGGGAGAACCGCGGCCGTGAGGTGCACCGTCGGGCCCAGGCCGCCGGGTTCTGAGTCCTTACCTCTCAGAAGCTGCGGGCCGTCGCGGCCATGGCCAGCCTGCGCAGCTGCGTGGCCGCCGCCGGCGCGATCAGCGGGCTTCCGGAAGCATCCGTCTCGGCCAGCGCCAGAAGACCGGTCGCGTAGAGCTCCTCGATCCGGCTCTCGACCTCGGCCGGCGCGCTCGTCGAGGCGATCAGGTCGGTCAACCGGCTGACGCCGTCCGGCCCCGGATCAGTGCCGAGATTCCGGTCCAGATCGGCCAGCAGCGCCGGATTGCTTCGAAGGTCGGCCCGGGCCAGGGCCAGCAGCACCGTTTTCTTGCCCTCGACCAGGTCGTCACCTGCCGGTTTGCCGGTGACCGCCGGGTCGCCGAACACCCCCAGCAGGTCGTCCCGCAGTTGGAACGCCACTCCGATGGAGGCTCCGTAACGGCGGAGGGCGGCGATGGTGGCGGCGGTGGCACCGGCCAGCGCAGCACCGAGGTGCAGCGGACGCTCGACCGTGTAGGCGGCCGTCTTGTACCGGTTGACGACCATCGCGTCGGACGCTGCGATCTCCGGATCCGGCGACTCGTCGGCCGAGATCCGGAGGTCGAGCATCTGACCGGCGAGGACCTCGGTGCGCATCGCCCGCCAGGCGGAAAGGGCCGCCGGCGGGTCGCCCACCAGCCTCAGTCCGTCGGAGAACAGGTCGTCGGCCCAGGCCAGCGCGAGGTCGCCGAGGAGCAGGGCTGCGGAGAAGCCGAAGTGTTCTGCGTCACCGGACCAGCCGCGGTCCACGTGCATCTCGGCCACCGCCCGGTGCACGCTCGGTGCTCCGCGACGGGTGTCGGACCGGTCGATGATGTCGTCGTGGATGAGGGCGCAGGCCTGGATCAGCTCCAGGGCGGCTGCGGCCTTGATCACCCCGGGCGGCGGTCCCTGCAGCGCCGGATCTCCGCCTGCTGCGGCCCAACCCCAGCACAGGAACTGCGGCCGGAGGCGTTTTCCGCCGGCCCCGAGGTGGGCGATCAGCCGATCGATGTCGTCGGTGAGCCGGGGGTCGATGGCCCGGACCTCGTCGCGGCGGGACGCCAGTTCCGCGGTCAGGACCGACTCGACGGCGACCACCGGATCTGCGGTGTCAGTCGTCAGGCGTGGTGGTTGCACGGACCCAGTCTGCCGGACCGATACTGTGACACCCATGGTGACCGTCCGCGACCGTTTGGCCGCGCCCGGCCCTCATTTTTCGGTCGAGTTCTTCCCGCCCCGTGACGACGCCGAGGAGTCGACCCTCTGGCTCGCCATTCGCAAGCTCGAACCGCTGCGTCCGGCCTTCGTGTCGGTCACCTATGGCGCGGGCGGGTCGCGACGCGACCGGACCATCCGGATCACCGAGCGGATCGCGGCCGAGACGACGCTGCTCCCGGTGGCCCACCTCACCGCGGTCGGGCACTCGGTCGCCGAACTCCGTCACGTCATCGGTTCCTACGCGTCCGTCGGCGTGCGAAACATCCTGGCGCTGCGCGGGGATCCGCCGGGGGAGGACCCCGGCGCGGAGTGGATCGCCCACCCGCAAGGCCTGAACCACGCCAGCGATCTGGTGGCCCTGACGCGGTCGCTCGGTGACTTCAGCGTCGGTGTCGCTGCGTTCCCCGACATGCATCCGCGCTCGCGTGATCTCGAGTCCGACACCCGCTACTTCGCCCAGAAGGTCGCGGCCGGCGCGGACTACGCGATCACCCAGATGCTGTTCTCCGCCCAGGATTTCGTGGATCTGCGGGACAGGTCGGTTGCGGCCGGCGCGGACGTCCCGATCCTGCCGGGCATCATGCCGGTGACCTCGTACGGCCGCCTGATGCGCATCATCGAACTGTCCGGCCAGCGGGTTCCCGAAGATCTCGCCGAGCAGCTTCTCGCTGTCAAGGGTGACGCCGCGGCCGGGCGGGAAATCGGTATGGCCCATGCGATCCGCATGTGCGAGCAGTTGCTCGCTGCCGGTGCCCCCGGTCTGCACTTCTACACGTTCAACCGTTCCAAGGCGACGTTGGAGGTCTTGGGCGCCCTCGGCATGACGCAGGTGCCCGCCCTCCAGAGCTGACTGCCGCGCGACCGCACCTGCTCCAGACCTGATCTGCTCTCGGCTCGATCTGCCACAGACCTGAACTGCGACAACGGACGAGGGGAGCGGCCATGGAGTTGGACACCGTGCAGCGCGCGTTCGGTCTGTCGTCGCTGGTCCTGATCGTCGCGCTGATCGCCATCCGGCTCTCCCGCCGGCTCGGCCTGCCCTCGCTGCTGCTGTACCTGGGCATCGGCATCCTGCTGGGCAACCGCGGACTGGGCATCCAGTTCTCCGACACCGTCCTCACCGAGCAGCTCGGGCTGGCGGCACTGGTATTCATCCTGGCCGAGGGCGGCCTGACCACCCGCTGGGCCAACGTCCGGCCGGCCCTCGGGCTCGGGTCCGCGCTGGCGACCGTGTCGGTCGTGGTGAGCATCGCCATCGCCGGGGCCGGGGTGCACCTGCTGCTCGGGACCGCGCTGGACATGGACTGGCGCACTTCGCTGCTGTGGGGAGCCGTGCTGTCCAGCACGGATGCCGCAGCGGTGTTCTCGGTGCTCCGCGGCGTCGGCGTCAAACCGAAGCTGGCGGCTGCACTCGAGCTGGAATCCGGGCTGAACGACGCGCCGGTCGTCATCGCGGTGCTGCTGCTGGCCGGCACCACCGCGCTGCACTGGACCGACCCGCTGCTGGTCGTCTACGAGCTCATCGCCGGCGCCGCCATCGGCGGAGCCATCGGATTCGCCGGTGGGTGGAGTCTGCGCCGCGGCGCTCTGCCCGCCGCCGGTCTCTACCCGCTCGCCACCCTCGCCCTGATCGGCGGCGCCTACGCAGCCGGCCAGTACCTGCACGCGTCCGGCTTCCTGGCGACGTACATCGCGGCGGTGATCCTGGGCAACTCCCGCCTCCCGCACCGCGCTTCGACGCTTTCGTTCGCGGAGGGATTCGGGTGGATCGCGCAGATCGGCCTGTTCGTCCTGCTCGGCCTGTACGTCGACCCGTACGAGCTGCCCAAGGCCCTGCTGCCCGGCGCCGCCATCGGCCTGCTGGTCCTGATCGTCGCGCGGCCGCTGTCGGTGATCGCCGCCGCGCTGCCGTTCCGGATGACGTGGCGGGAACAGGCGTTCCTGTCCTGGTCGGGACTGCGCGGTGCGGTGCCGATCGTGCTGGCCCTGATCCCGCTGATGGTGCGGAACGACGCGCAGTCCCGGTCGATGGTGAACATCATCGTGGTGGTGGTGGTCATCTACACCCTCGTGCAGGGCACGAGTCTGCCCTGGGTGGCCCGCAAGCTCGACGTCATCCAGCCTGGTCAGGCCACCGAGATCCAGGTCGAGGCGGCTCCCCTGGAGGAGATGAACGCTCAGGTGCTGCAGATCACCGTGCCCCCGGAATCGCGCATGCACGGCGTCTACGTGTCGGAACTGCGGCTGCCGGCCGGAGCGACCATCGCGCTGATCGTCCGGGATGGCGCGCCGGTACCGGTGGCGCCGACGGTGCGCCTCCAGTCGGGTGATCAGTTGCTCGTCGTCACTCCCGAACGCGACCGGCCGCAGACCGAACGCCGCCTGCGGGCGGTCAGCCGCGGGGGCGCACTGGCGTCGTGGTTCGGCGAGCGCGGGGACCGAGCCGACGGGTGAGGAAGGCCTGATCGGGCTCGCCCGGTCCGGGGATGGTCCGATTCTTTGGGACACTGACGGGGTGAACAGATCCAACGAGCCGGAACCGGTGCCCGGCGAGGCGCCCGAAACCGCCGGTGACGCAGCGGCTGTGACTCCCGCGACGAACACCGAAGACGCTGCGGGCGCTGATGTCGCAGGGGTTCTGGAAGTGCCGCTCGGGCCCAAGCGACTCGGGCTGGTGGCCACCCTTGCCGCGATCATCATCGTGTTGGACCAGGTGACCAAGCTGCTGGTGGTGGCCAACCTGGATCCGCTGGGTGAGCCGAAGAGGATCCTGGGCGGCATCGTCTACCTTTCGCTGTTCCGCAACGCGGGGGCCGCGTTCTCCACCGCCACCGGGGTGACCTGGCTGCTCGCGCTGGTGGCCATCGCAGTGGTGGTCGTCATCATCCGGATGGCCAGCAAGCTGCGCTCGACGGCCTGGGCGATCGCGCTCGGGCTGGTGCTGGGCGGGGCCATCGGCAATCTGATCGACCGCATCTTCCGTTCGCCGGGTTTCCTGCGTGGGCACGTGGTCGACTTCATCTCCCTCTTCGAGCCCGACGGTCGTCATTTCGCCGTCTTCAACGTGGCCGACTCGGGGATCACCCTTGGCGCTGTCGCCCTGGTGATCACCGCGATCCTGGGCATCGACATGGACGGCCGGCGTGGCCAGAGCAGGAAGAAGGAAGCAAGCAGTGGCTGACCGCAGGGAACTTCCGGTACCGGACGGACTCGACGGTATGCGTGCCGACGCCGGTCTGGCCCGACTGCTCGGCATCAGCCGGACCAGCGTCGGGGTGATGATCGACTCCGGCAACGTGCTCGTGAACGGCGACGTGGCCGGCCGATCCGACCGACTGAGCCCCGGGATGTGGCTAGAGATCACCCTGCCCGAGCCGGATCGCCCGCTCGTGGTGGTCCCGCAGCGGGTCGACGGACTCGAGATCCTCTACCAGGACGCGGATATCGTGGTTGTGGACAAACCGGTCGGCGTCGCGGCGCATCCCAGTCCCGGCTGGAACGGCCCGACCGTGCTGGGAGCGCTTGCCGCACTGGGGGTCTCGCTCGCCACGTCCGGCTCGGAGGAGCGTCAGGGCATCGTCCACCGACTGGACGTCGGGACCACCGGGGTGATGGTGGTCGCGAAGAGCGAGCGCGCCTACTCGGTGCTCAAGGACGCCTTCCGCGACCGGACGGTGGAGAAGATCTACCACGCGATCATCCAGGGCTACCCCGACCCGAGTTCCGGGACGATCGACGCCCCGATCGGACGGCACCCCAAGGCGGACTGGAAGTTCGCCGTGGTCGCCGGTGGTCGGGACAGCATCACGCACTACGACACGCTCGAGGTCTTCCGCTCCGCGACCCTGGTCGAGGTGCACCTGGAGACCGGTCGCACCCATCAGATCCGGGTGCACTTCTCGGCCATGCACCACCCCTGCGTCGGCGACACGACCTACGGCGCAGACCCGGTCCTGACGGCCCGCCTCGGCCTGTCCCGGCAGTGGCTGCACGCGCACCAGCTCGCGTTCGCCCACCCCGACGACGGACGGCGGGTTTCGTTCGTCAGCCCCTACCCGGCGGACCTGGTCCACGCGAAGGACCTGCTCGCGGCCGGCTGAGTGAGACCTGGTCCTTCGGCCCCGACTCAGGCCGGTCCGAAGCCCCAGGTGACGGTCCGGTTGGCCAGATCGGGACGGACGCTCCAGCGCAGCTCGGTGACCTCGGTCGCCGCCGGGACCAGGAACACCGTCCATCCCGAGACCAACGAGTTGGCTGCCACGCCGACCCGATGGGCCGGGTATCCGCCCACGGCCATGGCGGCCTTCGGCAGGATGTCGCCGGCGCTGCCGACCAGGACCAGGTAGAGATCGGGCAGCGACTCGTAGTCGATCGGTCCGCGGTTGCCGATGGACGTCTGCACCAGCAGCGCCCGCTCGCCGGCCTCGAGTCGGTAGCCGACCGACGTCAGGATCGCGTCGGCCGGGTCGATGATGCCCATCAGGCTGACATCGAGGTGCTCGCCGAACAGGCCGACGATCGACTGGGTCGGCTGGCCGGAGACCATCACCCGGCTGGTCGGGGACGCGGCGGGTGGCGCTGATTCCGTCGGCGTCGGGGGGAACTCGCGCACTTCGGCTGCTGCGGCCGGGGTGGGCTCTGCGGCGGCGGGTTCTGACGGGGCGGGCTGCGGTGGGGCGGGTTCTGCCGGGGCCGGCGTCGGCGTCAGATCGAGATGTGAAGCAGGCGGGGTGAAGTCGGCCAGCACGGAGGGCGGGAACAACGGCGGCAACGGCGTGACCACCGGGGACCCCGACGTGATCGGAGCGGGCGGTGTCGTGTCCTGCGAGCTGGTCCCCTCGAGTTCGTCGTCGTCCCGGCTCGGCGGTGGATAGGACTGCGTCATCTCCGGTTCGTCGGAGCGGACCCAGGCCGACGTACCCGGGAGTCCCCAGGTCGATGGGCCGCCCGGCACAGCTTCGGCAGGTGATGCACTCTCGGCCGGCGGGGCCTCGCCTGGCGGAGCCGTCGTCGTGGCTGGTTCGACCGGAGGCGTGGGGGGTGCCGCGGGTGGCTCGACGAGGGTGTCGCTCGCCCCGAAAGGGGGCTGTCCCAACGGAACCGCACCGGCGATGGCCTGCTCGTGGGGCGGTACTGCCGACGCGGGCGGGAGAACGACCGGCGGGGGGGCCATGGGCGGGGGCGACATCGAAGGGGGAGCCATCGGCTGGGGCGACATCGACGGGGGCGACATCGGCGGCAGCGGGATCTGTTGGACGGGTTGGCTTTCGACCGGTACAGGCGGCGCGGGTGCGGCTGGCGGCGCAGGTTCCGGAGCGGCCCAGGTGGCCTGGGAACCCGTCTGCGCCCCCACCGGGATCTGCCCGCTCGACAGGTCCGGTGCGGGCGTGGGGGGCTGGGGTGTCGGTTCGGGCGCGACCGGCGCGACCGGCGCAGCAGGCGGCGCCGGTTCGGGCGTCGGTGCGGCACCGGGAAGCGGGAAACCGCCGGTGGCCGGTCCGGCCTGGGCGATTCGCCACAACAGCTGCCGGTCACCCTCGGCGACCAGTCGCAACGGCATGCCGCGTTCGGCCATCGTGACGAACCGGGTGGCCGCCTCGGTCTGGCTCATCCGGGCGTTCCAGGCGGCCTGCGGCAACCCGATGGAACCGTTGTTGATGATCTCCGCCAGCAGGCGCAGGTCATCGGTGTCCGGCACGGGCCGTCCTTGCGCAGAGTCAGGTGTCGTCACTGGTGGGACGCTACCCGCCGACCGTGCCCGATGTCTGCACCGATGTCCCTGCGGATGTCGCGCCCGAGTGCCTTTCATCCAGGACTGTCCAGGACCGTCCGGGGACTGTCGGGGCGGCGTGTTAGAACGGTGTCGGTCGTCGGCGACGGCACAGGGCTGAGATGATGACCCTGGCTGATTCGCGCGGTTCCGCGCTGATCCGAGCAGAACACGCACCAGGAATCGTTGAAGGAGGCCGTCAGTTGTCCGGGATTTCAGGCGATTCCTTCGTTCATCTGCACGTTCACACCGAGTACTCGATGCTCGACGGTGCGGCCAAGCTGGGGAAGTTGTTCCAGCGAGCCGGCGAGATGGAGATGCCGGCCATCGCGATGACAGATCACGGCAACGTGTTCGGCGCCCACGACTTCTACAAGCAGGCCCGCGCCGCCGGCATCAACCCGATCATCGGGCTCGAGGCCTACGTCACCCCGAACACCTCGCGCTTCCACAAGAAGGGTGTGCGCTGGTCCGAGGGCGGCGACGACGACGTCTCCGGCTCCGGCGCCTATACCCACATGACGCTCCTCTCGGAGACCACGGAGGGCATGCACAACCTGTTCCGCCTGTCCTCGCGGAGCTCGCTCGAGGGCTTCTACTACAAGCCCCGCGCTGACCGGGAGCTGTTGAACCAGTACGCAAAGGGCCTCATCGCCACCACCGGGTGTCCGTCCGGCGAGGTCCAGACGTGGCTCCGCATCGGCAAGTACGAGAACGCGCTCGCCAGCGCCGCGGAATTCCGGGACATCTTCGGCAAGGACAACTACTTCGTCGAGCTGATGGACCACGGGCTGTCCATCGAGACCAGGGTGCACTCGGGCCTGATGCGCATCGCCAAGGACCTCGAGCTGCCGATGATCGCGACGAACGACCTGCACTACGTCGACCCGGCGGATGCCGACGCGCACGAGGCCCTGCTCTGCGTACAGTCCGGCAAGACGATGGACGACCCGAACCGATTCAAGTTCGACGCCCGGGACTTCTACCTCAAGTCCGCCCGCGAGATGCGGGAGCTCTGGGAGGGCAAGTTCGACCTGAAGTCGGCCTGCGACAACACCTTGCTGATCGCCGAGCGGTGCAAGGTCGAGTTCGACGAGGACTCGTCGTACATGCCGCGCTTCCACGTCCCGGAGGGCGAGACCGAACAGACCTGGTTCGTCAAGGAAGTGCAGCTCGGAATGCACGCCCGCTTCCCGAACGGCATCCCGGCAGAGTGCCAGACGCAGGCCGAGTTCGAGATCGGCGTCATCACCGGGATGAACTTCCCCGGCTACTTCCTGGTGGTCGCCGACTTCATCAACTGGGCGAAGAAGAACGGCATCCGCGTCGGCCCCGGGCGTGGATCCGGCGCCGGTTCGATGGTGGCCTACGCCATGAAGATCACCGACCTCAACCCGTTGCAGCACGGCCTGATCTTCGAGCGGTTCCTCAACCCGGAGCGCGTCTCCATGCCCGACTTCGACGTCGACTTCGACGAGCGCCGACGCGGTGACGTCATCCGGTACGTCACCGAGAAGTACGGCGACGACCGGGTTGCCCAGATCGTCACCTACGGCACCATCAAGGCCAAGCAGGCCGTCAAGGACTCGGCACGGGTGCTGGGCATGCCGTTCTCCGTCGGCGACCGGATCACGAAGGTGATGCCGGCCCCGGTGATGGGCAAGGACGTGCCGCTGTCCAAGATCTTCGAGCCGAGCGACGCGCGGTATTCCGAGGGCGCCGAGTTCCGCGCGCTGGTGGAGTCCGACGTCGACGTGCGCCGCGTGGTCGACATGGCCAAGGGGCTCGAGGGTCTCAAGCGCCAGTGGGGCGTGCATGCGGCCGGCGTCATCATGTCGTCCGAACCGCTGCAGAACCTGATCCCGATCATGAAACGGGAGCAGGACGGCGCGATCATCACGCAGTTCGACTACCCGACCTGCGAGACGCTCGGCCTGATCAAGATGGACTTCCTCGGCCTGCGCAACCTGACGGTCCTGGACGACGCGCTGATCAACATCGAGGCCAACCGCGGCGAGACGATCGTCCTGGAGGACCTGGCGCTGGACGATCCGAAGACCTTCGAACTGCTCGCCCGCGGCGACACCCTCGGCGTCTTCCAGCTGGACGGCGGCCCGATGCGGGCCCTGCTGCGATCGATGAAACCCGACAATTTCGAGGACATCTCGGCCGTCGGTGCGCTCTACCGGCCGGGCCCGATGGGGGCCAACTCGCACAACGAGTACGCGGACCGGAAGAACAACCGCAAGCCGGTGATCCCGATCCATCCGGAGTTGGCGGAGGCGCTGTCGGAGATCCTGGGCGACACCTACGGCCTGATCGTCTACCAGGAACAGGTCATGGCGATCGCCCAGCACGTCGCCGGATACTCGCTCGGCGCGGCCGACCTGCTGCGGCGGGCGATGGGCAAGAAGAAGAAGTCCGAGCTGGACAAGCAGTTCGCGAACTTCTCCGCCGGTATGAAGGAGCGGGGGTTCTCCCAGGCCGCGGTGCAGACCTTGTGGGACATCCTGTTGCCCTTCTCCGACTACGCGTTCAACAAGGCCCACTCCGCGGCCTACGGTCTGGTCTCCTACTGGACGGCCTACCTGAAGGCCAACTACCCGTCGGAGTACATGGCTGCGCTGCTCACGTCCGTGGGGGACGACAAGGACAAGTCCGCCATCTACCTCGCCGAGTGCCGCAACATGGGCATCAAGGTGCTGCCGCCGGACGTCAACGCCTCGGCGAAGAACTTCGCCCCGGTCGGCACCGACATCCGGTTCGGGCTCTCCGCGATCCGCAACGTGGGGGCCGGCGCCGTCGCCTCGCTGATCGCCACCCGCAAGGCCAAGGGAGACTACGCAGACTTCTCCGAATTTCTCTCCAAGGTGGAAGCGGTCGTCTGCAACAAGAAGGTCGTCGAGTCGCTCATCAAGGCGGGCGCGTTCGATTCGCTGAACCACCCGCGCAAGGGTCTGCTGATGGCGCACGCCGAAGGTATCGACCTGTACATGAACGTGAAGAAGGCCGAGGCGGCCGGTCAGTTCGACCTGTTCGGCGAGATGAGCGCCGAGGACGTCGGCGGCGCCCTGACGATCACCGTCCCCGACACCGAGTGGGACCAGAAGCTCCTGCTCGGATTCGAGCGGGAGATGTTGGGGCTCTATGTCTCCGGTCACCCGCTGGCCGGGATCGAGCACGTCCTGTCGGCCCAGTCGGATGCGTCGATCCCGGACATCATCGACGGCACCGTGCCCGATCGTGCGACGGTGACGGTCGGCGGCATCCTGACCGGCCTGCAGCGCCGGCTGACGAAGAAGGGCGACCCGTGGGCCTCCGCCCAGCTGGAGGACCTGGCCGGCGGTGTCGAGGTCGCCTTCTTCCCGAAGGTCTACGCCGAGTTCGCGCTCAGCCTGGCCGAGGACGCCGTGGTGCTGGTGAAGGCCAGGGTCTCCCGCTCCGACGACCGGCTCAGCCTGCACGCCCAGAGCGTGGTGGTGCCCGACCTGTCGGGCCCGTCGAGCAAGGGCCCGATGCAGGTGACGATGAGCGCAACCCGTTGCACGCCACCGGTGGTCGACCGGCTGCGAGAGGTCCTGCAGAACCACCCCGGCACCACCGCGGTCCACCTGCGGCTGATGAACGGCAGCCGGGCCACCACTCTGCGCCTCGACGACGGGTTGCGGGTCACCTGGACCTCGGCGCTGATGGGTGATCTCAAGGCCCTGCTCGGTGCGGACTGTCTCGCATGAACGAGGAGTTGAAGCTGTGGCGTTCCGGCGCGGCGATCGTCGTCGGGACGGTGATTCTCGGTCTGCTGCAGGCGGTGCTGTGGTCCCGGATCGCTCCAGGAGAACAGTTCAAGGTCTACACCGATGGTCAGTACCTGCCACTGCCGACCGAGTCCTACCACCAGTTCACGTCGGTGGCGATCTTCGCGCTGATCGGCGTCGTCGTCGGTGTTGCGGTCGGAACCCTCTGCTGGCACTGGCGTTCCGTGCGCGGTATCAGCACCGCCCTCGTCGTCGCCGGTGCGAACGGGCTCGGCGCATTGACGGCCTACCTGGTCGGTCGGGTGCTGGTCAGCGGCGTCGATCCGGCGTCGGTCGGCAACAGCAGCGTGGAGTCGGTGGTCACCTCGGCCGCGACGCTCGGCAACGCCATGGTGATCATCGCCCAGCCGGCCATCGCCGTCGCCGTCTACACGTTCCTGGTGGCCTGGAACGGTCAGCCCGACCTCTCCCGCGGTGCGCAGACAGCCCCGGATGTGTCGGCCACAGCGCCGACACCGCAATCCTGAGAGGCCGCCGGCCATGCGGGTGCTGCTGACCGGAGCGGCCGGGTTCATCGGTTCCACCATCGCCGACCAGCTTCTCGCGCGCGGGGACGAGATCGTCCCGGTCGACCTGCTGCTGCCGGCCGCGCACGGCTCGCACCCCCCGCAGTGGAGTCCGGGCGGGTTGATCATCGGCGACGTCCGGGATGCCGAATTCGTCCGGAGCGTCCTGCCGGGCGTCGATGTGGTCTGCCACCAGGCGGCGATGGTCGGGCTGGGGGTGGACGCGGCAGATGCTCCCGAGTACGCCGGGCACAACGTTCTCGGCACCGCCGTTCTGCTCGCCGAGATGGCCGCCGCCGGCGTCCGGTCGCTGGTCCAGGCCTCGTCGATGGTGGTCTACGGCGAGGGCCGTTATCGCTGCGCCGAGCACGGCGATGTCCGCCCCGGCCCACGGCTACCGGAGGCATTGACCGCCGGGGCGTTCGACCCACCCTGCCCGCAGTGCGGAGCAGAACTGCGGTGGACCACGATTTCAGAAGACGCGCCGTTGGATCCCCGCAACACCTATGCCGCAAGCAAACTTGCCCAGGAGCACTTCGCCGCGTCGTGGGCCCGGCAGACGTCCAGCGGGGTGACATCGCTTCGCTACCACAACGTCTACGGCCCGCGGATGCCGCGCGACACCCCCTACGCCGGGGTCGCCGCGATCTTCCGGTCGGCCCTGGAGTCGGGCCGGGCGCCGAGGGTCTACGAGGACGGTGGGCAGATGCGCGACTTCATCCACGTCTCCGACATCGCCGCCGCCAACCTGGCCGCCCTCGACCGGATCTACGCGGACGAGCCCGTCTCCGGCGGAGAAGCGCTGGCCTGCAACGTATCCTCCGGGCACCCGCACACGGTCGGCGAGATGGCGACGGTGCTGGCTGCGGCGATGGGTGGCCCCGCGCCGGAGGTGGTCGGCGGCGGCCGGGCCGGTGACGTCCGGCACGTGGTGGCAGACCCGGCACTGGCCCGCCAGGTGTTAGGATTCACTGCGCAGGTCGACTTCGCTACCGGGGTCAGGGAATTCGCCACCGCGCCTATGCGGCCACCGGCAACCTGACCTCGAAACGGCAGCCGTCGCCGTGGTTCTCGACGGCGATCCGCCCGCCGTGGGCCTCGACCAGACCGCGCGCGATCGCCAGTCCCAGCCCGGCGCCGGCTGCGTCGGGCATCGGGGAGCGCGCCTGCGCGCCGCGGAACGCCACGTCGAACACCTTCGGCAGGTCGGGCTCGGGGATGCCCCCGCAGCTGTCCTGCACGGCGAACCAGGCCTCGGTGCCGTCGGTGCCCGCCACCACGGTGACCGACCCGTCCTCCGGGGTGTGCCGCACCGCGTTGACGAGCAGGTTGCGGAGCACCCTCGTCAACTCGGGGTCGGACCCGGACACGGTCGGCCAGCCGCCGTCGGCCCTGGCGTGCAGCTGGACCCCGCGCTTGCGCGCCGAGGGGGCAGTGGATTCCATCGCGTCGGCCACCAGACCTTCCACCGCGATGTCATGGAAGTGCAGCTTGACGGCGCCTGCGTTGATCCGGGACAGCTCGAACAGGTCGTCGACCATGCCCGACAGCCGGATCGTCTCGGTGTTGATCCGGCGTGCGTACCCGGCGATCTCGTCGGGATCGACCACCACGGCGTCCTCGAGGGCCTCGCTCATCGCCCTGATCCCGGCCAGCGGGGTCCGCAGATCGTGGCTGACCCAGGCCACCAGCTGGCGCCGGGAATCCTCACCCGCACGCTCCGCGGCCCGCTCGGATTCTGCGGTGATCCCGGCGATCGCGATCCGACGCCCGAGGAGGACGGCGGCCGGCACCACCGCGATGGCGATCAGCGCGCACGTCACGGCCGTCCAGCGGAGTTCGGTGGTGAACATGAAACCGCTGATCGACACGACGAAGATCAGCACGGACAGGATCGGGACGGCCACGATGGCGGCGATGTTGACGGCCACCGAGCGTCCGCGAAGCAGGGCCAGCACACCGATCTCGAGCGCGACCGTGAGCACGCAGGCCACCGCTGCCCACGGCAGGATGTGCAGGACGTCGGTCCACATGGCTAGTTGTTCCCTCTGCCGGATGCGCTGTCTGACGTGTTGCCCGACGTGCTGTCGTACCGGTAGCCGATGCCCCACACGGTGACCACCCGGTGCGGGTTGGCCGGATCGGGCTCGATCTTCTCCCGGAGCCGGCGGACGTGGACGGTGACGGTCGATTCGTCGCCGAACGTCCAGCCCCAGACCTGTTCCATCAGCGCGGCCCGGGAGAACACCTGACCGCGGTGGGCCAGGAAGAACGCCAGCAGGTCGAACTCCCGGATGGTCAGCTGGAGCGGGAGCCCGTTCCGGGTCACCGTCCGAGCGGCCGGGTCCATGATCAGATCGCCGTCGGCAGTTGGTTCCGGTCCGCGATCCGACGGCATCCCGCCTGACGAAGACCCGGCCGGCATCGCTCCGGTCGGCAGGGCCGCCCGGACCTCGCCCGAGCGGCGCAGCACGCCGGCCACGCGCAGCGCGAGCTCGCGTGGGCTGAACGGTTTGGTCACGTAGTCGTCGGCGCCGTACTCCAGCCCGACCACCCGGTCGGACTCCTCGCCGAGCGCGGTCAGCATGATCACCGGCACGCGGGAGCGCAGCCGGAGTTCGCGGCAGACGGCCAGTCCGTCCATCCCCGGCATCATCAGATCCAGCACCACCAGATCCGGGTGCTCGGACAGCGCGGCGGCCAGGCCGTCGGTGCCGTTGGACCGCTCGATCACCTCGTGGCCGTCGCGGCTCAGGTAGCGGGACACCACTTCGCGAACTGTTGGGTCGTCGTCGACGACCAGGACCTTCTTCACCGGCGCAGTGTTTTGGTGCGCAGATTCGCGGAGCACAGCCTCATGGACCTCATGATTCACCAATAGGTCATCTCCAGGTGATTGATACCGATGGCGACGGCGATCTGGACTGCGAGTGCGGCCGGCAGCAGCCGCCGGGGAAGCAGGACGAGCGAGGCGATCATCCAGAATCCCAACGGCAACCAGATCCGCTCGGTCTCGGCCTTGCTCAGACCGGTGAGGTCGGCGATCAGCACGGCCAGGCCGGCTGCCAGCGACAACGCGGCCGGCACCAGGGTTTCGCGATCGACGATGCCGCTGGCCCGGATCACCGGACCGCTGCGGAGCACCACCGGGACCGCCCGCCGCAGACCGGCGGCCGTCATCGGCCCGACCGAGAGGGTCAGCGCGGCGAGGTTCGCCCAGACGTAGTAGGAGTACGGCCGCAGGCTCGCGACGCCTTGGTAGTAGCGGAGCACGAGCAGTCGCTCGCCCTCGAGCCAGTCGAACCCGGCCAGGGTGAAGATCGTGACCACTGCGATGACGCCGGCGAGGACGGCCAGGTGGATTCGTCGGCGGCGGGAGAACATCACCGCGACCGCCAGCACCAGTACCAGCAGCACGAGGCCGTAGGAGAGGTAGGCGGTGTAGCCGAGCAGCAGGCCGCCGGCCAGTCCGACCAGTGCGCCGCTCCGGCCACCGCGCCTCGCCCCGAGGACGGCCAGCGCGATACCCCACGCTGCGACGCCGGCGAACAGACCGTCGGCCGAGACGCCCACCCAGACCGCCCCGGGGAAGAACACGGCGAACGGCAGCAACCGACGCGCCGCCACCGGTGCTCCGAGGGTCCGGATCGTCAAGCAGACCGCGACGCCGGCGGTCGATCCCACCAGGACCACCAGGGCTCCGGCCCATCCACCGCCGCCAAGTCCGATGCGGTCCAGCAAGAGGAAGACGAGGGTGGCCCCCGGCGGGTGGCTGGAGACGTGGGTGGTCCAGGAACCCGGTTGGAAGTCCAGGATGTGGGAGGTGAATCCGGACAGGAACGGGCCGACCGATCCGATGCGGGGCAGGTCGTAGAGGTACTCGTTGGAGACGGTCAGCCGACCAACCCAGCCGGCCTGCCACCCGTCGACGAGCGCCAGCGACGTCGTCCACGCCATCGCCGTGACGGCGGCCAGCGGGACCGATCCATGCCACGGCAGGTGCTCCGCCAGACGCGGTGCGAACCGAAAACCCAGCAGCCCCAAGCAGAGCGCGAACGGTGTGCCGATACCGACGTGCGGGACGAAGCGCGCGAACAGCGGCGGGGACTGGAGGTTGATCTCCACCCCGTTGGCCAGCAACAGGTAGCCGACCGCGGAGGCCGTGGCCACCAGCACCAGCGATGCGACGACCGCGACCACGTCACCGCGGATGGGTGCGTCGGCTGCGTTCGCGTCGGCGGTGGTCCCATTGGCAGCGGCGGCTCCGGCCGTCGCGGGTACCTGCGTCAGGAGCTCTGGATTCGTCATCTCCCTCGGACCGTAGAGGCACGGTGGAGCGATCGGAACAGTTCGTCGGGCGCGGAAAGCAATCGGTAAGAACTGCCCCCGATAGCCGAGTGAGGAAAGAATTCGGTAAGGCCACAGTTGTTGAGCAGCAGGCCTTTCGTCGTGAACTCTGCACTGCATGAACCTCGAATCCTGTGACAGCACCAGCGGCACCGGCAGGCTCGGCCCAACGGTCGGCCCGTCGGTTGACCTGATCCTCCCGTGCCTGGACGAGGCCGCCGCGCTGCCGGCGGTGTTCGCCGCCGTCCCGGCGTCCTACCGGGTCATCCTGGTGGACAACGGCTCTCGCGACGGAAGTGCCGACGTGGCCACGTCGCTCGGCGCCCGGGTAGTCGTCGAGGAGCGGAAGGGCTACGGATCGGCGGTCAACGCCGGCCTGCTGGCAGCCACCGCGGACATCGTCGCGGTGCTGGACTGCGACGGATCGCTCGACCCGGCAGAGCTCCCCACCCTGGTCGCCGCGGTCGCCGAAGGGACCGCTGACCTGGCCCTCGGGCGCCGTCGTCCAGTGGAGTCGGGGGCGTGGCCGTGGCACGCCAGGACCGGCAACCGCGTGCTGGCCTCGGTGCTGTCCCGATCGGTGCCCGGCTTGACGCTCACCGACCTCGGACCGGTGCGGGTGGCCCGGCGGGTCGAGCTGCTGGCGCTGGACGTGCGGGACCGGCGCAGCGGCTATCCGGTGGAGACGCTGATCCGGGCGGCGATGGCCGGATGGCGGATCCAGGAGCACGACATGACCTACCGCACCCGGGCTCTCGGCACCACGTCGAAGGTCTCCGGATCCGTGCGCGGCACCGTGGTGGCGACCGGGGACATCCTGCGGACCGTTCGCCGGCATCGGGTCGCGGCATGACGGGCCTGCTGGTGATGGCGAAGGCGCCCGTCGCGGGACAGGTGAAGACGCGGCTCTGCCCGCCGCTGACGCCCCTCGAGGCCGCTCAACTGGCCGCCGCGGCGTTGATCGACACGCTGTACTCGTGCTCGGCCACCGGTCTGGCCACGACGGTGGCGATGCACGGCGACCTGGACGACGCCGAACTCTCCGTGCCGCTGCGGGCCGCCCTGGCGAATGCGCAGGTGATCCCGCAGCGCGGCAACACCTTTGCGCAGCGGCTGGTCGCTGCACACGCCGACGCCGGCCGGGAGGGACCGGTGTTGCAGATCGGGATGGACACTCCGCAGCTGACGGCGGTCCAGCTGTCTGCGGCGGTCCACACGCTCGGCCGGCCGGGGGTCGACGCGGTCCTCGGACCGGCAGCAGACGGCGGCTGGTGGACGTTGGGTCTGCGAAGCGGCGCCGACGCCCGGGTGCTGCATGCGGTGCCGATGTCGCAGGACGACACCGGCACCCGGACGTTGGAGGCGCTCAGGTCCCTCGGGCTCAGGGTGGCCCTGCTGCCGACCCTCACCGATGTCGACGCCTTCCCCGACGCGGTCCGGGTCGGCCGACAGGCGCCGACCACCCGATTCGCCTCTCACGTCCGACAGTTGCTCGCCGACAACAGATCGAGGTCCGCATGTCAGCCATGACCGTCTACGAGGCCGCGCTGCGACATGGTTCGGGGACGCTGGTGAACCAGCACGGACATGCGCAGACCCTGCCGATCGCCCTGTGGTCCGGAGAAGCGGGGACCGCCGACAACGCTCTGCTGGACCGGTGTACCGGTCCGACCCTGGACGTGGGCTGTGGTCCCGGACGGATGACGGCGGCGCTGACCGCACGCGGTGTACCCGCCCTGGGGATCGACATCTCCGCGCTCGCCGTCCGGATGACCACGGATCGTGGTGGACTCGCGTTGCAGCGCAGCATCTTCCACGAGCTCCCCGGTGCGGGTCGTTGGCAACATGTGCTGTTGGCGGACGGCAACGTCGGGATCGACGGCGATCCGGTGCATCTGCTGCGCCGGTGCCGGGAACTGCTCACCGCTGGCGGGACCATCCTGCTGGACGTCGGAGAGCCCGGATCCGGACTGCTGGTGGAGAAGGTCCGGCTGGAGCAGGCCGGCCGGACCAGCGATTGGTTCCGCTGGTGCTGGGTCGGAACCGACGTACTCGCCGAACTCGCCCTGCGTGCAGGGCTGGTGGTGCAGCAGGTCTGGGCCGTCGACGGTCGCTGGCAGGGCCAGTTGGGCATCAGTACGGCGAGCCAGGATCCGACGTGAGCCTCACCGAGCGGAAGCTGCGCCCGCCACGACCGGAGGACTACCCGTCCAGACTCCACTCGGAGCGGCTGGCCGCACGGGTCGGGCTCTGGCTCGGCGCCGCCTTCGCGATCTGTTTCGTGACAGGGCTATTCAGCCACCTGATCCAGCACCCGCCGGAATGGTTCGGCTGGCCCACCCGGCCGGTCTGGCTCTACCGGATCAACCAGGGGGTGCACATCACCACCGGGATCGCGTCGATCCCGCTGCTGCTCGTGAAGCTGTGGACGGTGTCGCCGCGCTTCTGGCAATGGCCGCCGATCACCAGCATCCTCAATGCGCTGGAACGGCTCTCGATCTTCGTGCTGGTCGGTGCGGCGTTCTTCCAGCTGATCTCGGGGCTGCTGAACGTGGCCGAATGGTATCCCTGGACCTTCTTCTTCCCGCCGGTCCACTTCGCGATCGCCTGGGTGGCCATCGGTGCACTCGCCGTCCACATCGCGGTGAAGCTGCCCGTCATCCGCCGGGCGCTGAAAGGGTCCGCCGACGCCGATCCCCGGCCCGTGCTGGATGGCGAGCCGCCGGCGACCCATTCGGGCCCGCTCTCACGCCGGGGAGTGCTGGCCCTGGCCCTCGCTGCGGCCGGGGTGGCCGTCGTGGCAACGGTGGGGGACAAGATCCCAGCGTTCCGCACGGTGTCCGTCCTGGCGCAGCGCAACGGATCCGGCCCACAGGGACTGCCGGTGAACCGCACCGCCGGCGCGGCCGGGGTGACCGCCGCCGTCACCAGTGCAGCCTATGCACTCGTCATCCACGGTCCGGGTGGCGACCACCGACTGAGCCTCGCGCAACTGCAGGCCATGCCGCAGATCACCGCCACGCTGCCGATCGCCTGCGTCGAGGGCTGGTCGCAGTCGGCCAGCTGGACCGGCGTCCGCCTCAAGGACCTGCTGGCCCTCGTCGATCCGGGCGCCACCGGCGGCGCCCGGATGATCTCGGCCGAGGTCGGTCTCTATGGGGAGAGCATGGTGACGCCGAAGGTGGCCACCGACGACCTGACGCTGGTCGCGCTGCAGCTGGAAGGCGAGCCGCTCGACCTCGACCACGGATACCCGGCCCGGCTGATCGCACCGAGCAGACCCGGTGCGCTGCAAACCAAATGGCTCACCAGGATCGAGGCGCTATGACGGACAGGGTGATTCGGTCGGCCCTGGGGCTGATCGGTGTGGTGTGCGTGGGCGTCGGCGCGAAATTCCTGCTCGAACGTTCGCACCAGGAGGTCATCTCGGCCGCCATCTGGTTCACTTTTCCGGCGATCCTGTCGGATCTGGTGCTGCTCCCGATCGCGGCCGTCGTCGGTCACGTTCTCACCAAGGGGCTTGCGGCGTGGGCCCGGTTGCCCGCCCAGGTGGCCGCGGTGCTGATCGGCACCCTGCTGCTGATCGCCGTGCCGTACCTGGGGCGACCCGGTCTGCACGAGGACAACCCGACCCTGCTCAACCGCAACTACGTGGCGGGCTACCTGATGTACGTGGCGATCATCGTGGTGTTGGCGGCGGTGTGGGCGTTGATCCGGTTGACGCGGCGGGATCGGCCGCGTCGGGCGCATCCAGCGGGCCGGCCGGATCGGCCGGCTTCTCCGGCGGGCGGAACGCCGCAAACGGATCGGTGACCCGCAGTTCGGCCACGGTGAACCGGTGCAGCGCCGCCGGCCGGCCGCCGACGGGATTGCGTGGACCGGTGGTCCCGGTGGGTTCGAGCATGCCGCGGCGCAGCAGGATCCGGTGCAGATTCGTCGGGTCGACGTCGTGCCCGAGCGCGGTGGCGTAGACCTGACGCAGTTCGGCGATGGTGAACTCGGCCGGGGCCAGCGCGAACCCGATGTTCGTATAGCTGAGCTTGGCCTGCAGCCGGCGGTGAGCCCGTTCCACGATGACCCCGTGGTCGAGGGCGGTGGGTGGCAGCGTGCCAACCGGGTGCCAGGCGGTATCCGCCGGCAGGGTCGGGTCGGCGTCGAGCGGGACCAGCCCGAGGAAGCCGGTGGCCACGGTGCGGACGTCCGGCATCCGGTGTGGCGCAGAGAACACTCCGATCTGCTCCAGGTGCGAGACGCGCGTCAGGTCGACCTTCTCGGCGAGCTGACGCTGCGCCGAGGTGTCCACGTCTTCGGTGGAAAGCACGATTCCTCCTGGTAGGGCCCATTTCCCGGCGTCCGGGTGCTGGCCGCGCTGCCAGAGAAGCACGTGCAACGCGACCTGTCCGGCTGCGCTCGGATCGCTCGGGCGGGCTAGCGGTCGCACGCTGAAGACGGCGGCGAGCACCTCGACGAATGTGTCCTCGGGATGGCCGGGAAGTGACGGGCTGCTACCATGGGGCATGTTTTCGATTATAAGTCGAAAACCCTGGCAGAAGGAAACGACATGTCGGCACCCACACTCGATGTTCCGGGCTCCGTGGCCTGGATGGAACAGATCCACCGCCTGGCCAAGGAGCGGGACGCGGTGATCCTGGCGCACAACTACCAGCTGCCGATCATCCAGGACGTCGCCCACCACGTCGGCGACTCGCTCGCGCTGTCCCGGATCGCCGCTAGCGCGCCGGAGTCGACGATCATCTTCTGCGGCGTGCACTTCATGGCGGAGACGGCCAAGATCCTGTCGCCGGAGAAAACGGTACTGATCCCGGACGAGGCTGCGGGCTGCTCGCTCGCCGACTCGCTGACCGTCGAGGAGCTGCGCACCTGGAAGGCCGAGAACCCCGGCGCTGTCGTCGTTTCCTACGTCAACACCACCGCCGCGGTGAAGGCCGAGACCGACATCTGTTGCACGTCCTCGAATGCCGTCGAAGTGGTCGACTCGATCCCGCGCGACACCCCGGTGCTGTTCGGCCCCGACCAGTTCCTCGGTGCCCACGTCCGCCGGATCCTGAAGCGCGACAACATCAAGGTCTGGGGCGGCGAGTGCCACGTACACGCCGGCATCAACGGTGCCGAGCTCTCCGCCAAAGCCGCCGCCCACCCGGACGCCGATCTCTACATCCACCCGGAGTGTGGCTGCGCGACCAGCGCGCTCTACCTGGCCACCAGCGGAGCCGTCGCCAAGGACCGGATCAAGATCCTCTCGACCGGTGAGATGGTCACGGCCGCAGCCGGTGCCACGTCGCGGTCCGTCCTGGTCGCCACCGAGATCGGGATGATCCACCAGCTCAAGCGGGCCGCCCCGTCCGTCGACTTCCTCGCCGTCAACGAGAACGCCTCCTGCAAATACATGAAGATGATCACCCCGGAGAAGCTGATGCGCTCCCTGGTGGAAAACCGCGACGAGGTGCAGGTGGACCTCGAAACAGCAGCGCGGGCCCGCGGCGCCGTCGAGCGGATGATCGCCATCGGTTCCTCCGGCGGGGGTGGCGAATGAGCTCACAGCCCACCTTGCCGACCTGGGAGGCCAGGTCGCAGGTGGTCGTCATCGGCACCGGTGTTGCCGGCCTGACCTGCGCCCTTGATCTGGCGGGCTGCGGTGTTCCAACGCTACTGCTCACCAAGGGCGCTCCGGACGAGGCCAACACCTACTGGGCGCAGGGCGGTGTCGCCGTGGTTCGGGGCGAGCGGGATCCGGGTGATTCGGTCGGTGCCCACATCGAGGACACGCTGGTCGCGGGCGGTGGCCTGTCCGACCCGGCCGCCGTGTCCATGATCCTGACCGAGGGTCCGGCGGCCGTCGCCCGACTCGTCCGGCGGGGCGCGCACTTCGACGCCGGCCCGACCGGCCTGATGCGGACCAGGGAAGGCGGTCACTCCGCGAACCGGGTGATCCACGCCGGCGGTGATGCCACCGGAGCAGAGATCGAGCGGACCCTGCTGCACGCCGACGACCTGCCCGGCATGCTCACCGGGCACCAGGTACTGGACGTCGTGCTCGACGCCAACGGGCGGACGACGGGTGTCACCGTGCTCGGCGACGACGGAACCATCGGTCTGATCAGGGCAGATGCCATCGTCCTGGCCACCGGCGGCGCCGGCCACCTCTACGCGGCCACCACCAATCCCGACGTCGCCACCGGCGACGGACTGGCCATCGCGCTGCGTGCCGGCGCCACCCTGACGGACATCGAGTTCATGCAGTTCCACCCCACGGTGCTGTTCACCGGCGGGGGCGTGCGCGGCCACCGGCCGCTGGTCACCGAGGCCGTCCGCGGCGAAGGTGCCGTGCTGATCGACGCCACCGGCACCCGGGTGATGGCCGGCGTCCATCCGTTGGGTGATCTCGCGCCCCGTGACGTGGTGTCGCTCGCCATCACCCGTCGCCTGGCCGGCGCCCCCGGTGGCGTGCGCGATCACGTCTTCCTCGATGCCACCGGGATCCCTGCCGATGTCTTCGCCCGCCGTTTCCCGACCGTGTCGCAGGCCTGTGCCGAGGCCGGGATCAACCCCAACACGCAACCCATCCCGGTGGCGCCGGCGGCGCACTACCACTGCGGCGGCGTCCTGACGGATCTGTTCGGGCGCACCGGTGTGCCGGGGCTCTACGCCGTGGGCGAGGTCGCGAGGACCGGTCTGCACGGGGCGAACCGGCTGGCGTCCAACTCGCTGCTGGAAGGTCTCGTGATGGGTGAACGCGCGGCCGCGGCGCTGCCCGGGGACCTGTTGTCGGCCGGTGGACCCGCAGGTGATCCCGCGTTGCCGCCGCTCCCGGTCCGCTCCACGGACGGACGTGAGGACGGTCAGGCCGTCATGAGTGCCGAAGCCGGGATCGGTCGTGACGCAACAGGTCTGGCCCGTGCCATGGCCCGGTTCGGCTCGTTGGGGCACTCGGTGCAACCCGGGCAGCCCTGGCGCTCGGGGCAGTCCGGGCAGCCCGAACCGATTGCAGTGCCGTCCCGGCAGACGGCCGAGGCCGCGAACCTCGACCTGGCCTCCCGTGCCCTGCTGATCGCCGCTGCCACGCGGACCGAGTCGCGCGGTTGCCACGTCAGAACCGATTTCCCGGCCGCCGAGCAGCAGTGGACCACCTCGGTGCTCGTCCGGCAGCAGGACGACGTGCTCACCACCGAGGTCCGGGACCTCCGGGATGTAGAGGTCAACGCATGACGGTGTCCAGCACCACTGCAGTATTCACCGTGAGCCCGGAGCAGTGGTCCGAGTCGACCCGTCGCTCGTTGCAAGCGACCGGCCTCGACCTGGAAACGGTCGCCGCCGTCGTGTCATGGGCGTTGTCGGAGGACTTCGCCGATGGGCCCGACGTCACCACCTCGGCCACCGTGCCGACGGAGGCCGCGGCATGGGCCGACATCACGCCCCGTCAGGCCGGTGTGCTGGCCGGCGGTCCGGTGGCCCTTGCGGTGTTCGACACCATCCTCGGTGCCGGCGCCTTCACCGCCGAGCATCACGACGACGGATCGGCACTGGTACCGGGTATTCCATCGATCACGTTGCACGGCAGGGTGTCCGGCATCCTGACGGCCGAGCGCACAGCCCTGAACATCCTCACCCACCTGACGGGCATCGCCAGTCTGACCAGGCAGTGGGTCGACGCCGTGGCCGGCACGGATGCGCGGATCAGGGACACCAGAAAGACCCTGCCGGGCCTGCGGGCACTGGAGAAGTACGCGGTCCGCTGCGGGGGCGGGGTGAACCACCGGATGAGCCTGGGCGACGCCGCCCTGATCAAGGACAACCACGTAGCGGCGGCCGGGTCTGTGCGCGCTGCGATCGACGCTGTACGTTCGCGGAGACCGGATATCCCGCTGGAGGTCGAGGTGGACACGTTGTTGCAGCTCGACGAGGCGCTCGATGCCGGGGCGCAGTTGGTACTGCTCGACAACTTCACCGTGCCGGATACCGCGGAAGCAGTGCGGCGCACCAGGTCCGGCTATCCGGGCGTCAGGCTCGAGTCCTCCGGCGGGCTCGGTCTGGCGAACGCCGCCGAGGTCGCCCGGACCGGCGTCGACTACCTGGCGGTCGGTGCTCTCACCCACTCGTCGCCGGCCGTCGATCTCGGGCTGGACCTCCGGGCCGAGCCCCGGGTCGATCTCGGGGTCGTTCTCGGATGAGTCCGGGACGGTCGCCTCTGCGGATCGCCGCGGTGCAGTTTGTCTCCTCGCCGGGGGACATCAGTGCCGCGGTGGCGGAGCACGTCCGCCTGATCGAGGCGGCGGCCGAGTCCGGCGCCGACGTCGTGCTCTTCCCGGAGCTCTCCCTCACCGGGTACGAGCCCGACCTGATCGACCTGCACGGCCTCCGCATCGGACCCGATGACAAGATGCTGCAACCGATCTCGCAGATCTGCCGACAACGCCGGGTGCACGCGCTGATCGGCGGCCCGACGCCCGGCGCCGGGTTGCCGCAGATCGGTGTCCTGCAGGTCGACCCCCGGGGCGCGATCAGGGTGGTCTACGCCAAGCAGCACCTGCACGTGGGTGAGATCGGCATCTTCGGTGCCGGCACCGCAGGAGCCTTGCTCGAGATCGGTGGCTGGAAGCTGGCCCTGTCGGTGTGCTCCGACGCGGCGGTTGACGCGCATCCGGTGGCGGCCGCGGCGGCCGGCGCGGACGCCTACCTGGTCGGCGCGCTGTACGTCATCGGGTCCGAGCATCGCATCAACCAGCAGATGCACGAGGTGACCCGTCAGGGGATGTGGGCGGTGTTGGCCCAGTACTCCGGTGGTACCGGCGGCGGGCCGGCGTGCGGGCTCAGCGGGGCTTGGGGCCCCGACGGCAACGAGGTGGTCCGGCTCGGCGCCGGTCCCGGCATCGCCCTGGTGGATCTCACCGACTGAGGCGTTCGTCCCAACAGCTGGGAGCGGCTGTCGAAATTCGCCTCGCCGGGCACTTTAGGCTGGAAGACGGCCCCGTGCGGGCCGACTGCGACGAAAGAGGAACAAGAAGAACATGCTGCGACGGATCGATCTGCGTCAGGGACTGGGTAATGTCCGCACCATGCTGCCCCGCGGGGCGGTGGACGTGACGGCGGCCGTAGCCGTCGTCGCGCCGCTGGTGGAGGACGTCCGCACGCGCGGCTCGGCCGCGGTGCTGGAGTACACGGAGAAGTTCGACGGGGTAGGGCCCACCACGCTGCGGGTACCGCGACACGTCATCGACGCGGCCGTCGAAGCCTTGAGTCCGCAGGTCAGGGCCGCGTTGCTCGAGTCGATCGCCCGCGCCCGCATCGGTCACCGGGCCCAGGTTCCCACCGAGCGCGTCACCCAGATCGCGCCGGGTGGAACGGTGACCCAGCGGTGGGTGCCGATGCGCCGGGTCGGCCTCTACGTGCCCGGCGGGCTGGCCGTCTATCCGTCCAGCGTCGTCATGAACGTGGTGCCGGCCCAGATTGCCGGAGTCACCGGAGTGGCCGTCACCTCGCCCCCGCAGCAGTCGACCGGTTGGCCGGACGCGACCGTCCTGGCGGCCTGTGGACTGCTCGGCGTGACCGAGGTCTACGCCGCGGGCGGTGCCCAGGCGGTCGCGATGCTGGGCTACGGCGCGATCGACGTCGACGGGACCACGATCGAGCCGGTTGACATCATCACCGGGCCCGGAAACGTCTACGTGACGGCCGCGAAGCGACTGCTGCGCGGGGTGGTGTCCATCGATGCCGAGGCCGGGCCGACCGAGATCGCGATCCTGGCGGACGAGAAGGCCGACGCCGATCACGTGGCCGCCGATCTGGTGTCGCAGGCCGAGCACGATCCGATGGCTGCCTCGGTCCTCATCACCACCTCAGTCGCGCTGGCGGATGCGGTGGAGGACAGGGTGATCGACCGTGTCGTGCGCACCAGGCACCGGGACCGCGTGACCGTGGCGCTGACCGGGCCGCAGTCCGCGATCGTGGTGGTGGCCAGCCTGGAGGACGGGATCAAGGTCGCCGACGCCTACGCCGCCGAGCACCTGGAGATCCAGACCACCGACGCCCCCATCGTCGCGCGCCGGATCCGCAACGCCGGCGCGATCTTCGTCGGGAGGTTCTCGCCGGTGTCGCTGGGTGACTACTGCGCCGGTTCCAACCACGTGCTGCCGACCGCCGGTTGCGCACGGTTCTCCTCGGGTCTGGCCACCACCACCTTCCTCAAGCAGATGCAGGTGATCGAGTACTCGCGTGACGCGCTGGCCGCCGTCGCCGATCACGTCCTCGCGCTGTCCGCCGCCGAGAACCTGCCGGCCCACGGCGAGGCCGTGAGCGCGAGGTTCCCGGATGGTGTGCCGCGGTGACCGGGGGCGGTGGGGGTGTTGCCAGGGCGAGCGCAGCGACGGCGGGTGCGATCGGCGGTTCTGCTCGCCTGGCGGACCTCCCGCTCCGGGATGATCTGGTCGGGAAGAGCCCGTACGGCGCTCCCCAGTTGGACGTTCCGGTGCAGATCAACACCAACGAAAATCCCTTTGCGCCTTCGGATGCACTGGTGGCGGACCTGGTCGAGTCGATCTCGAAGGTGGCCGGCGAGCTGAACCGGTATCCGGACCGCGACGCCGTGTTGTTGCGGACCGAACTGGCCGCGTACCTGGCGCGCACCACCTCGGTGCCGCTGACCGTCGAGAACGTGTGGGCGGCAAATGGTTCCAACGAGATCCTGCAGCAGTTGCTGCAGGCCTTCGGTGGTCCCGGCCGGCGGGCGCTGGGTTTCGAGCCGTCCTATTCGATGCACTCGATCATCTCGACCGGCACGCAGACGGCCTGGGTGCCGACTCCTCGGCGCCCCGATTTCACCATTGACGTTGAAGTTGCAGTGGCCGCCGTTCGGCAGCAGAAGCCGGACATCCTGTTCGTGACGAGCCCGAACAATCCGACCGGTGGGTCCATCTCGCTGCCCGACATCCGCGTGATCGTCGAGGCGTCGACCGGCATCGTGGTGATCGACGAGGCCTACGCCGAGTTCTCCGACCGGCCCAGCGCCATCGCCCTGATCGACGAGTTCCCGACCAGGGTGGTGGTGTCCCGGACCATGTCGAAGGCGTTCGCTTTCGCCGGGGGCCGACTGGGCTACCTGGCCGCGTCGCCGGCGATCATCGACGCATTGTTGTTGGTGCGGCTGCCTTATCATCTCTCCGTCCTGACCCAGGCGGCGGCGCTGGCCGCCCTGCGGCACGGCGACGACACCCTGGGGTCGGTGGCGCGTCTGGTTGCGGAGCGGAAGCGAGTGAGCGCAGCGCTGGTCGACCTGGGCTACGAGGTGATCGACTCCGATGCCAACTTCCTGCTGTTCGGCCGTTTCTCCGACGCGCACGCGAAGTGGCAGACCTATCTCGACGAGGGCGTGTTGATCCGCGACCCCGGGATCCCCGGATTTCTGCGGGCGACCGTCGGGACCGAGAATGAGAACGATGTGTTCCTCGCTGTGAGTGCCCGTCTGAAGGAGATCGTGTGAGCGTCGATGATGTAGTTGTCGATGGTGTGGATGGGGTTGGTGTGGGTGGGGTTGGTGTGGGTGGGGTTGGTGTGGGTGGGGTTGGTGTGGGTGGGGTTGGTGTGGGTGGGGTTGGTGTGGGTGGGGTTGGTGTGGCTGGCGATGGTGTGTCCGTGAAGCGGCGGGCCAGGATCGAGCGCACCACCAGCGAGTCCTCCGTACTGGTGGACATCGACCTCGACGGGACGGGCAAGGTCGACATCTCGACCGGGGTCCGGTTCTACGACCACATGCTGACGGCGTTCGGCGTGCACGGTTCGTTCGACCTGACGGTCAGGTCGACCGGTGACGTCGACATCGACGCCCACCACACCGTCGAGGACACAGCGATCGTGCTGGGGCAGGCCCTCGCGCAGGCGCTCGGCGACAAGGCCGGCATCCGGCGCTTCGGTGACGCGTTCATCCCGATGGACGAGACCCTGGCGCATGCGGCGGTTGACCTGTCCGGACGGCCGTTCTCGGTGCACACCGGCGAACCCGAGTCGATCCTTGGCTTCACCGTCGGCAACAACTACCCGGTGGTGCTGAACCGGCACGTCTTCGACTCGTTGGCCTTCCACGCGCGGATCGCCCTGCACGTCCGGGTGATCTACGGCCGCGACCCGCACCACATCTGCGAGGCCCAGTACAAGGCGGTCGCCCGTGCACTGCGCGCCGCCGCCGAGCCGGATCCGCGGGTGGGCGGGATTCCCTCGACCAAGGGCGTGCTGTGAACTGGTTCGCCTACGTGCTGATCCTGCTCGGCGGGTTCCTGATCGGTGGCGTGCTCTCGTTGTGGCGCAACGAGTCTCGGATAGCTGCGGTGATCCTGGCCATCTTCGCGGTTGGCTGTGTCGCCGGCGGCATCCTCTGGTTGGTGTGACGGTGGTTGGTGTGAGATGAAAGTTGTTGTCCTGGACTACGGGTCGGGCAACCTGGCCTCCGCAGAGCGGGCATTGCGTCGGACGGGTGCCGAGGTCGAGGTCACGGACGACTTCGAAACCGCGCTGAACGCCGACGGTCTGGTGGTGCCGGGCGTCGGCGCCTACGCGGCGTGCATGACCGGGTTGCAGGCGGTCCGGGGGGACCGGATCATCGGTCGCCGGCTGGCTGGATCGCGGCCGGTGCTCGGCATCTGCGTCGGTATGCAGATCCTCTTCGAATCGGGGGTCGAGCACGGCGAGCAGACGGACGGCGTCGGCGAGTGGCCGGGAACCGTCGAGAAGTTGCGGGCCCCGATCGTCCCGCACATGGGGTGGAACACGGTGCTACCGGGTGAGGGATCGGTGCTCTTCGCCGACCTCGACCCGTCGACGCGGTTCTACTTCGTGCACTCCTACGCGGTGCGGCGCTGGGAACTCGAGGTGACCGGTCGGTTCGTTCCGCCGGTGGTGACCTGGGCCGAGCACGGTGGCGATCGTTTTGTCGCAGCAGTGGAGAACGGTCCGCTCTCGGCGACCCAGTTCCACCCGGAGAAGTCCGGTGACGCCGGCGCGCAGGTTCTGCAGCACTGGGTGGACAGGCTGTAGCTGCGTGGCTGCGTGGCTGCGTGGCTGCGTGGCTGCGTGGTGTTGTCTCGTAGTCAGGTGTGGTGATCCTGGTGTCGTAGAGGTTCCGGTGTTGTAGTATCGAACTTGTGTTCGATCAGCAGAGGCAACAGGTTCTGGCCGAACTGCGCCGCAAGATCAGTGCCGAACCCGTCACCGCTGCCCCGTCCACCACTATCTCGTCCACCACTACGGCTGCCCCGTCCACCGCTGCGGCACTCTTCACCACCAGCGCCGTAGCCGCCACCGCGACGACTGCGCTATCCGTCACCACTACTGCAGCTACGTTGCGGTCGGCCGGTCGGCCGGTCCTGGCTGTCCCCGGGCCCCTGGCCGAGATTCTGCCCGGTGGGGGTCTGCCCCGTGGTGGCGTGGTCAGTCTGGGCGGCGGCGCCGGGGCGACCAGTCTGCTCTTCTCGCTGTTGGCTGCCCCGGCCAACACCTGGTCCGCGCTGGTCGGCATGCCGGATGTCGGATTGCTCGCAGCGTCCGAGCTGGGCGTCGACCTCGATCGTGTGGTGCTGATTCCGTACCCGGGTCCCGATGCCCTGCAGGTCCTTTCGGTGCTGGCCGACGGTGTCGACATCATTGTGGCCGCACCGCCGCGCGGTGGTGCCGGTTGGTCGGTTGCTCCGGCCCGACAGCGGGTGCTCACCGCCCGGTTGCGACAGAGCGGTGCCGTGCTGCTCGTCGCGGGGGCCTGGCCAGGTGCCGATCTGGTGCTGGACTGTCGGATCGAACGATGGACCGGGCTCGGGCGCGGACATGGCCGGTTGAAGGACCGGGAGCTGATCGTCGAGGTCGGAGGACGTCGAGCAGCCGGCCGTCGGGCATCCGCAGCGATGTTTCTGACGAGTCGTCGATCGTCGGTCGATATCGATGTCGGTGCCGCGCCGGAACGCTTTGTCCTCGACCCGGCGATCTCCGAGGTCGTCTGACGGGCCACGTCACGCCTGGATCGGTGTGATGGCGGGATTGACCAGCACCAAAACGATGCCGCGAAAGCGGCAATTCGGACATTGCGAGTTGGTAGTGGCGTGTGGAGCCCTCGTTCTCGCATCAGATCGGGCGGTCGCCCGGGGATATCCGATCGTCCCGATTTCATGTCGAGCACGGTGGTGTCGGTCAGGTGCCGTCAGGCGTCGGGTGGTTCAGGTGGTGTGGAGCGGTGAGGTGACGGTAGAAACGATGCCGCGAAAGCGGCAATTCGGACATCAGGATGCGGAGGTTCTTCGGAATCCGGGACTGTCGGTGGCTTGATCTAGTGTCTCGAACAGAGGTTCGACGTAGGTCTGTTGCCGGTTTTTTGGTGTGTTGATGTGGTGTGGAGGTTCGTGGTGAACGGTGTGTCCCCGATGGTAATTCCTGCACTTCCGGAGTCGCCGGTATCTGCGGTGCCCGCTATACCCCCGATAGCCCTGCCACCGGGTGGGGTGCCGGAGGACCTGCTGTCGGTGCCGGAGGACTTGCCGCCGGTGGAGGGGGTGTCATCGGTGGAGGGGGTGTCGGAGGAGTCGTTGGAGCGGTTGGAGGCGCGGATCTGTTCGCAGGCTGCGCACATTGCGGCGTCGACGTGTGAGTGGTTGTTGATGGTGGCGGAGTTCGACCGTCGCAAGGGGTGGGCGCAGTGGGGGTTGAAGTCGTGTGCGCATTGGTTGTCGTGGGCGTGTTCGGTGTCGGCACAGTCGGCGCGTGAGTTTTTGCGGGTGGCCAGGGTGCTGGATCGGGTGCCGTTGATCGTGGCAGCTTTTGCGGCGGGGAGGTTGTCGTTTTCGAAGGTGAAGGTGATTACCCGTGTGGTGGGGTTGGTGCCGGAGCAGACGTTGCTGGAGCAGGCGTTGTTGCATACGGCAGCTCAGTTGCAGCGGGTGGTGCGGGAGTTCGGCAAGACCGACAGTGCTGGGGTTGATCAGCAGCGGCAGCGCAAGGCCCGCTGGTTTTGGGATGAGGATGGGATGTTCGTTCTGACCGCCCGATTGCCGCCGGATGAGGGCGCGATTTTGTTGGCGGCGTTACGCGCGGCGGAGCAGTCTTTGGGTGTGCCGCCCGGTGACGACGGGGCTTCGAATGCTGCCGCTGCGGACTGTCCTGCTCCGAGCGGTGCTGACCCGAATGGCACTGACGTGGACGTGGATGGCACTGACGTGGACGTGGATGGTGCCGACCTGGGTGTGGGTGACGCCGACCTGGATGTGGGTGACGCCGACCTGGATGTGGGGGGTGTTGATGCGGCTGATTCGTCGCCGGTGGTGGCGCTGTGGCCGGATGACTGTATGTCTGCGGAGGCGTTGGTGCGGCGGGATTCTGAGCAGGGTGGGTGGTGTACGGCGGATGCGTTGATGGCGATGGCGCAGAATGCGTTGGCTGCTGGTCCGGTGGACAGTTCCGGTGATGATCGGCATCTGCTGGTCCTGCACGTCGATGCCGCGATGCTCGTCGAACCTGTCGAACCCGTCGAACCTGTCGAACCTGTCGAACCTGTCGAACCTGTCGAACTTGTCGAACCCGGCGGGTCTGATTCGCGGGTTCTGCATGGTCCTGCTGATGGGCAGGTTGGGCAGGACTTTCGGGGGCGTTGTCATCTGGAGGACGGTCCGGGGGTGTCACGGAGCACAGTGGAGCGGTTGATCTGCGATGCCGCGGTGGTGGCGGTGGTCCGTTCCGGGTTGGGTCCGTTGCTGCGTGGGGAGCCGCTGCGGGTGGGACGCCGGACCCGAAAGATCTCGGCGGGGTTGCGGCGGGCGTTGCGGGTCCGCGATGGGGGGTGTCAGTTTCCGGGGTGTCATCGCCGGCGGCATCTGGAAGCTCATCATGTGGTGCATTGGAAGAACGGCGGCGGGACCGATCTGGACAACCTGGTGCTGGTGTGTCGGTTCCACCACATGCAGGTCCACGAGGGTGGTTTCACCGTCGGGTTCGCCGGGCCGACCAGTCGCGGTGCGACGTTGTCCGGGTGGGTGTTTCATCGGCCTGACGGGGTTGCGGTGCCCGGGGTGCGGGTCATGCTGCCCGGCCCGCGAGGCGACGATGCGGACGTGGCCGGCGGGTATGTGGTGGATGAGGAGGCAGCGCAGGCCCGGTTGGGTGGCGGATTCAGGCTTGCCGAGTCGGTGGGGGTGTTCTGCCGCGCCGCCGACGGCCCCTCCGAAGCGGTCGACTTCACCGGAGCTGATGCTTTCAACGCCTTCGACGTCTTCGACCCGCCGAATGCCGACCCGATGGCTACCGCACCGGCCGGAGAACCGACTGCCGCCCCGAGTACCGCATCGGCCGAAGAACGAGTCACCGCACCGAGGACCGCACCGGCCACGAAAGCAGATGACGAACAACCCGCGCTCCACAGACCTGTCTCGGCCGGAGAGGACCTGCTCGACAACACCGACTTCAGCCAGTTCGACACCTTCGACGAAATCATGGCCTTCTGCCGGAAAGCGCTGTTCGAACCGCAGGCCACACGATGAACCCCAAAGCCGATCGCAACCGCACCCTGGTGATCTGGTGCCCGGACTGGCCCGCAGTCGCCGGTGCACGGCAGGCCGGCAAATCGGCGTCGGACCCGGTGGCCGTCTTCCACGCCAACCGGGTACAGACCTGTAACACGGCCGCCCGGTCGGAGGGCATCAAGGTGGGGCAGCGACGGCGGGACGCCCAGTCGCGATGCCCGGACCTGTTGGTGCTCAAAGCAGATGCCGATCGTGACGCACGGCTCTTCGAACCCGTGGTGGCCGCAGCGGAATCGGTGGCGCCGGGGGTGGAGATCCTTCGGCCCGGCCTGATCGCGTGCTCGTCGCGTGGGCCGACGAGGTACTTCGGCAGCGAGGAGAAGGCGGCTGAACGGATCACGGACATCGTCGAGGCGCTGGATGTCGAATGCTCGGTCGGGTTCGCCGACTCGCTCGCGGTCGCGGTCCTCGCCGCCCGGCAGGTCGTCATCGTTCCGCCCGGCCGGTCGGCCGAATTCTGCGGCACGCTGCCCATCGCCGAACTGGCCAGGGATCCGGCGATCTCACCACCGCAGCGGTGGGAACTCGTCGATCTGCTGATCCGCCTCGGCATCACCACAGCCGGTGCTTTCGCCGCGCTGCCGGAGATGAAGGTGGCCACCAGGTTCGGGGCGGATGCCGTTGTCGCCCATCGACTGTCGAAGGGTCTCGACGAGCGGGGAATGTCGCGCCGGATCATTCCCGAAGAGTTGGCGGTCGAGCAGCACTGCGACCCTCCGCTGGACCGGGTGGACGCCGCCGCCTTCGCGGCCCGGGCGCTGGCGGAGCAGTTTCATGCGCGGCTCGCGGACGCCGGGTTGGCCTGCACGCGGCTGGCGATCAGCGCAACGACGGACAGAGGGGCTCAGCTGTCGAGGATCTGGCGTTGCGCCCGGCCGTTGACCCCGGCTGCCACCGCAGACCGGTTGCGTTGGCAGTTGGACGGCTGGTTGACCTCGGGACGGACCGTCCTCGCCGCTGGACAGCGGGGTCAGCAGAATCCACGAGGTCAGCAGAATTCACGAGGTCAGCAGCGTCAACACGTCCAGGAGCATCAGCAGGGTCAAGACGATCCGCTGGACGACGAATTCAGCGGTCCCGGCGCCATCACCCTGCTGCGGCTCGAGCCCATCGAGGCGATCGGCGCGGGTCTGGTCCAGTACGGACTGTGGGGTTCCGACGGACAGGATGATCAACGAGCCGGGTGGGCGTTCGCCAGGGTTCAAGGTCTGCTCGGACCGGAATCCGTGCTGACACCGGTGTTGTCGGGGGGTCGTGGACCGATCGAGCGCATCACCCTTGTGCCCTGGGGCGAGGAGAAGGTGCCGGCCCGCGATCCGTCAGCGCCCTGGCCGGGTGCGCTACCCGCCCCGGCGCCCGCTCGCCTGGCCTCACCGGTCGATCTCCGTGCGGAGGTGGGTCCGGCGGACATCTCGGTGACCATGCTGGACGAGTACGGGGCTCCGGTCAGCGTCACCGACCGGGGCATGCTCAGCGGCGTCCCCACTCGATTGCACGGGCGGCGTTTCGACACCGCCTGGATCCGGGGCTGGGCGGGACCGTGGCTACTGGACGAACGCTGGTGGCTCGCCGAACTACCGGAGTCGGTGGAGAAGGTAGCGGTGGAGAAGGTGACGGTGATGCCGAACATCGCTCGCCGGCCGGCCGGGCCGTACAGCCTCGGTCCCGGCGATACGGCCTACGACAAGCCACCCAGAAAGGGCGCTTTCGCACCACCGCCCCCGGCACCACCGCCCCCGGCATCATCGACCAAGGCACATCAGGTGACGGCGGTCAGCGCACCGACCCGACACCGGGCGCGATTGCAGGTGCTCACCGACAACGGATCAGCACTGCTGCTGTTGTTCGGCGTCAACGGCTGGCAGATCGAGGGGGAGTACGACTGATGGGCTGGTCGAATCCGCCTGTCCCCTGGCGAGAACTGGAGCGTGCGCTGTCCGGGTTACCACCATTGGAGGGCAGAGGTCCGCCGAAGGTTGCGCCGATTCGGCCGCCGGGGACTCCCGGATCTCCGGGAACCAGTAGAACCGCGGGAATCACCGAGGCGCAGCGACAACCGATCCAGCAGGAACCGTTGCAGCGGGAGCCGGAGCAAGCTGTCCCCTACGCAGAACTGCACTGTCACTCCGCGTTCAGCTTCCTCGACGGTGCCTCCACCCCGGAAACCCTGGTGGCGGAGGCGGTGCGACTAGGGCTGGAGGCCTTGGCCATCACCGATCACGATGGCTTCTACGGTGTGGTCCGCTTCGCCGAGGCAGCACGGGATGCCGGACTGCGCACGCTCTACGGGGCGGAGCTGTCCCTCGATCTCCCGGCCGGACAGCTCGGCGTGCCGGACCCGGTCGGCCAGCACCTGCTGGTGCTGGCCAGAGGTCAGGAGGGGTACCGACGGCTGGCGCAGCAGATCAGCAAAGCGCAGCTGAAGGGACATGAGAAAGGCCGCCCAATCTACGATCTCGACGATCTGGGGAAGGCAGCCGACGGCCACTGGCTGATCCTCACCGGATGCCGCAAGGGCAGTGTTCGGCGGGCTCTCGCGCGGGGCGGCCCGCCGATGGCGCGTCGGGAGATCCTGAACCTGGTCGAGCGGTTCGGTCAGCAGAACGTGGTGGTCGAACTGACCACCCAGCAACAACCGACCGATGACGAGGACAACGACGAGTTGGCCCGGCTGGCAGCAGATCTCGGTCTCCCGGTGGTGGCGACCACCGGAGCCCACTACGCCAGGCCGCACGGCCACCGGCTCGGCACCGCGGTGGCGGCCGTGCGAGCAAGGCGCAGCCTGGACGAGGCAGATCCCTATCTGCCGGCGGGTCCCGGTGCACATCTGCGGTCCGGGGCGGAGATGCAGCGGCTGTTCGCCCGTTACCCGACCGCCGTTGCCACCGCGGCCCGGATCGGGCAGGAGTGCGCCTTCGACCTGATGCTGGTCGCCCCGCAACTACCACCGTTCGAGGTGCCGCCCGGCCACGACGAGAACAGTCATCTCCGGGCGCTCACCCTGGCCGGCGCCGTCGAGCGCTACGGGTCGCCGCAGGACAATCCCGTGGCCTATGCGCAGATCGAGAAGGAGTTGCGGATCATCGCGCACCTCAACTTTCCGGGTTACTTCCTCATCGTGCACGACATCGTGATGTTCTGCCGCGATCACGACATTCTCTGCCAGGGCAGAGGTTCGGCCGCCAACTCGGCCGTCTGCTACGCCCTTCGGATCACCGCCGTCGACGCCGTCGAGTACGGGCTGCTCTTCGAACGGTTCCTCGCCCCCGAGCGGGATGGACCGCCCGACATCGACGTGGACATCGAGTCCGACCGTCGGGAGGAGGTCATCCAGCACGTGTACGACAAGTACGGCCGGGAACGGGCCGCACAGGTGGCCAACGTCAACACCTTCCGTCCCCGGATGGCGGTCAGGGACATGGCCAAGGCCCTCGGTCATTCGCCCGGCCAGCAGGACGCCTACTCCAAACAGCTGGACGGCTGGACCCCGCTGGCAGCCCAGGACGTCGAGCAGTCGATCCCGCCCGACGTCCTCGAGCTGGCCGGCCGGATCCAGGACTATCCACGGCATCTCGGCATCCACTCCGGCGGCATGGTGATCTGCGACCGGCCGGTGGGGGAGGTGTGCCCGGTGGAATGGGGCCGGATGCCGAACCGGTCCGTGCTCCAGTGGGACAAGGACGACTGCGCGGTGATCGGGCTGGTGAAGTTCGACCTGCTGGGCCTCGGCATGCTGTCGGCGCTGCACTACGCGGTCGACCTCGTACGCGAGCACGAGAAGATCGACGTCGATTTCGCCAAGCTCGATCTCGAAGAACCCGCGGTCTACGAGATGTTGCGCCGCGCCGACTCGGTCGGTGTGTTCCAGGTCGAATCGCGTGCCCAGATGGCCACCCTTCCCCGGCTCAAACCGCGGACGTTCTACGACCTCGTCGTCGAGGTGGCGCTGATCCGCCCCGGCCCCATCCAGGGTGGCTCGGTGCACCCGTACATCAGGCGCCGCAACGGGTTGGAGCCGGTCGTCTACGACCATCCGGTGATGGAACGTTCGCTGTCCAAGACGCTCGGCATCCCGCTGTTCCAGGAGCAGCTCATGCAGTTGGCCGTCGACGTGGCCGGTTTCGACGCCGGTGAGGCCGATCAGCTCCGAAGAGCCATGGGCTCCAAGAGGTCCAGCGCGAAGATGGAGAAGATGAAGACCCGGTTGTATGACGGGATGCAGAACCTGCACGGCATCACCGGCCAGGCTGCGGACCGCATCTACGAGCGGTTGCTGGCCTTCGCCAACTTCGGTTTCGCCGAGTCGCACGCCCTGTCCTTCGCCGCTCTGGTCTTCTACTCGTCCTGGCTCAAACTGCACCACCCAGCGGCCTTCACCGCTGCGTTGCTACGAGCCCAGCCGATGGGTTTCTACTCACCGCAATCACTGGTCGCCGACGCCAGGCGACACGGGGTCACCGTGCGCCGACCCGACATCAACCTCTCGCGCGCCCACGCCGACCTCGAGCCGGGACCGGGCGGTGCCCCTGCGATCAGGTTGGGATTGGCGGGCATCAGGACCATCGGTGCGGAGCTGGCCGACCGGATCGTCGCGGCGCGTCCGGAGGGCGGGTACCGCGACATCGACCAGCTGACCAGGGCGGTCACCCTGGCCAGCTCGCACGCCGAGGCGCTGGCCACCTCCGGAGCGCTGGACTCGCTGACGTTGAACGGTGAGGAACCGCTGGGCAAGGACCGCCGCCGCGCGCTCTGGGCGGCGGGTGCTGCCGCGGGGGAGCGTGCCGGCACCCTGCCCGGCACGATGGTCGGTCTCGACGCGCCGACGCTGCCGGGGATGAGCGAGATCGAGCTCACCGTCGCCGACATCTGGGCCACCGGGATCTCACCTGTGGCCTATCCCACCGAGTTCTCCCGCTCGAAGCTGCAGGAGATGGGTGTGCTGTCGGCCCGTGATCTCGCCACGGTGGCACATGGGACGCGGGTGCTGGTGGCCGGGATGGTGACGCACCGGCAACGGCCGGCCACCGCCTCGGGCATCATCTTCATCAACCTGGAGGACGAGTCGGGGATGATCAACATCGTCTGCTCGACCGGGTTCTGGTCCAAGTACCGGAAGGTCGCACGGGAGTCGCCGTCACTGCTGGTCAGGGGAATGCTGGAGCGTCAGGGGGCAGCATTCTCGGTGCTCGCAGAGCGGATCGCCCGACTCGATCTGATCGCCGCCACGCCCTCCCGGGACTTCCGCTGACCCGGGTCTGGCACGATCGGCGGCATGAGTGAGCATCGCAGGACGGCTGATTCAACATGAGCATGGTCTTCGAGCGGGCGTCGGTTTCCCTGGTGCTGGCCGACTATGCGGTGGCGGACCAGCTCGGCAAGCTGCAGATGGTCGGCGGTGGGCTGCAGATCGTCGGACGCGACCACGTCAAGGGTGTCTCGTCGGCCTTCGCGCTGGTCGTCTCGCTCGATTTTCCGCCGGAGGTCTTCAACGAGCAGTACTCGTTCGAGGTGGTGCTCGAGGACACCTCCGGAGCGCCGGTGGAACTCACCGCGGTGCCCGTCGGCGGAGCGTCGAGCGTCATGCGATTCGGCCAGACCCTGCAGGTCGACGAACCGAACTTCCGCGGCAACGGTGTTCCCCGGCGTGCCCTGCCCGCCCGCTCGCACGTCGTCCTCTACTTCAACACCGGTCTGCCGCTCCCGGCCGGCCGCGTGCTCGTCTGGCGGGCCAGGATAGACGGTGACACCCGGCCGGAGTGGGCCCTCCCGTTCTTCGTCCCGGCGCCGCCGGCCGGACCGGTCCTGGGATGAGGTTCGCCACCTGGAACATCAATTCGATCCGGGCGCGGCAGGACCGGTTGCTGGCGTGGCTGGAGCGATCGGACGTCGACGTCCTGGCGGTCCAGGAGACCAAGATCCCGGACGCCAAGTTTCCAGACGGTCCGCTGACCGATCTCGGCTTCGAGGTTGCGCACCATGGGTTCTCGCAGTGGAACGGCGTCGCCATCATCTCGCGGGTGGGGATCGAGAACGTCCGGACCAGCTTTCCGGACATGCCGTTGTTCGGCGATCCGCCGGTCGCGGAGGCCAGAGCGATCGGGGCCATGTGCGGAGGGGTGGACATCTGGAGTCTCTACGTGCCCAACGGGCGTGCCGTCGGTGACCCGCACTACGACTACAAGCTCCAGTGGCTGGCGGCTCTCGGCTGGTACGCGGCTTCCCGGGTCGCCGCCGAGCCGCAGCTGCAACTGGCCCTGTGCGGCGATTTCAACATCGCCCCCACGGACGAGGATGTCTGGGACATGGCCGCCTTCGAGGGCGACACCCACGTCACCGAGCCCGAGCGCACCGCCTTTCAAAATCTGCTCGACGTCGGCCTGGTGGATGTGGTCCGTCCCCATCATCCCGGGCCAGGCGTGTACACCTACTGGGACTACCAACGTCTGCGCTTCGCCAGGAGGGAAGGCATGCGGATCGACTTCGCGCTCGCCTCGGCCACGCTGGCCGCCCGGGTCACCGGGGCGACCATCGACCGTGAGGAACGCAAGGGCAAAGGCGCGTCCGACCATGCCCCGGTGATCGTCGAACTCGAGGATCCGGCATGACCGAAACCGGCATGACGGAAACCGGCATGACGGAAACCGGCATGAGCGAGACCAACGCCAGCAGCGAGGTACGCATCCTGGTCCTCCAGCACGATGCCTCTGATCCCCTGCTGCGCGTGGGTGACTGGCTGGCCGACGCCGATGCGATCGTGGACATCCTGAGGTTGTACGACGACGACGACGTCCCGGCCGACCTGACCGGCTACCAGGCGGTGATCAGTCTCGGCGGCGAGATGGGCGCCTACGACGACGACATCGCTCCGTGGCTGCCCGCGACCCGAGACCTGCTGGCGCACGCGGTGAACACCCGGACCCCCACCCTGGCCGTCTGTCTCGGTTCGCAGCTGTTGGCCGTCGCCACCGGCGGGACGGTCACCATCGGTGCGGAAGGTCCGGAGGTCGGCGCCTACCTGACGGCGAAACGCGATGCAGCGGAACAGGATCCGCTGTTCGACCCGCTCCCCATGACGCCGGACGTGATGCAGTACCACTACGACGTGGTGTCCACACTGCCACCCGGGGCTGTCTTGCTGTTGTCCTCCACCGGATACCCGCACCAGGCGTGGCGGATCGGGTCGGCGGCGTGGGCGCTGCAGTTCCACATCGAGGCCTCCGCCGAGGATCTACGCGCCTGGGGACGGACGGAGGGACGCGAACCGGTGGGGCGCCTTGGACCGGTACTCGACCAGGCCGAGGAGGTCATGGGCGAGGTCTGGCGGGACTTCACCGCGCGGTTCGTCGAATTCGCCCGAACCTCGACCGCCCGATCCTCGACCTCTTACACGCACCATGACGACGAGCTGCTGGGCCGCCGGCTTCCCCTGCACGGACACCAGTGACCCGCCCCGCTTCCAGAACCCTGGCCCGGTACGGGTTTGGTGACAACGAACGAGCGGGGGATAACCTGCGCACGCTCGGCCTCGCCTCCGGCTCGTCGGTCATGCCGGGATCGGAGGACGTGCTTGCCGCGCTGTCCCGTACCGGTCGCCCCGACCTGGCGGTGCACGGCCTGTGCGCCCTGATCGAGGCGAGCGCCGACGGGCCGGAGATCCTGGACGCGCTGCGAGCGTCGGCGCGATTCCGGGGGCGTCTGCTGGGGGTCCTCGGTGCGTCGACCGGCCTGGCCGAACACCTGGCCGCGCAACCGGAACAGTGGCGTCTGCTGCTACCGGAGGCGGTACCGGGTCAGTTGATCACCGCGGAGACGATGCAGGCGGCGCTCTCGGCGTCGGTCGGCATCGATCCGGCCGAGCCGCTCTGCACCGGTACCGAGGGCGGCCGCGCGACCGTGACCGGTGGGGCGGCGGTGCTCGCGCTGCAGCGCGCGTACCGGTCCCAGCTGTTGATCATCGCCGCCCACGACCTGGCGCCGGCAGTCGAGTCGTCGCTGCCGGTCACGGCACTACCGGCTGTCTGCCAGGCCCTGTCCGACCTGGCCGATGCCACCCTGCAGGTCGGTCTTGCGGTGGCCGCCGCCGCACTGCCGGCCACGGCTGCTCCGGCACGTCTGGCCATCATCGCGATGGGCAAATGCGGTGCGCGGGAACTGAACTACCTGTCCGACGTCGACGTCATCTTCGCTGCTGATCACCCGGCGGCCCCGGACGAACAAGCCGTCGCCAGCCAACGCCCGGAAGGCCTTGAGGGCTCGGAAGGCCTTGAGGGCTCGGACGCCGACAGTCCGGCAGCGGACAGACCATCCCGGCCCGGCCCGGCCACGGCCACCAGGGACGACAGTGCGATGCTCGCCACGGCGACGGCGCTGGCGGCGGGGCTGATGCGCATCTGCGGTCAGGCCGCCTGGGAGGTGGACGCCGCGCTCCGGCCCGAGGGCAAGGCCGGTGCGCTGGTGCGCACGCTGTCCAGCCACGCCGCGTACTACCAGCGCTGGGCCCACACCTGGGAGTTCCAGGCCCTGCTCAAGGCCCGTCCGGCGGCCGGTGACGCCGCCGTCGGGAAGGCCTTCACCGACATCACGTCGGTGGGCGTCTGGAGCGCCGCCGGCCGCGCCTCGTTCGTCGACGACGTGCAGGCCATGCGCCGGCGCGTCGAGGCCAACATCCCGGAGGACCAGCGGGACAAGGAACTCAAGCTGGGCGCGGGTGGGCTCCGTGATGTGGAGTTCGCCGTCCAGCTGCTCCAGTTGGTGCACGGCCGGACCGATACCGAACTCCGGTTGCCGGGAACCCTGATGGCCCTTCGGTTCCTGATCCGCGGTGGGTACGTCGGCCGGTCCGACGGTGCCGAGATGGCCGCTGCCTACACGTTTCTGCGCCGGGCCGAGCACCGCCTCCAGTTGCAGCGGCTGCGACGCACCCATCTGCTGCCGGAGGACCAGGCCGATCTGGAGTGGCTGGCCCGGACGGACGGCTACACGGCCAGCGGGACGTCCAGCGCGGCGGAGATCTTCACCGCCGACCGGACCCGGCACAGCGCCTCGGTCCGGAGACTGCACGAGAAGCTCTTCTACCGGCCACTTCTGCATGCCGTCGCTGCTGTTCCCGGCGACGAACTGCGGCTGAGTCCGGAGGCGGCGACCGCACGCCTAGCGGCGCTGGGGTTCGCAAATCCCGATGCTGCCCTGCGTCATCTGGCCGCGCTCACCTCCGGCGTCAGCCGGCGGGCGGCCATCCAGCGCACCCTGCTCCCGGTACTGCTGGATACGTTCGCCGGCAGCCCAGACCCGGACGCCGGACTGCTCTCCTACCGTCAGGTGTCCGAGGCTCTGGCCGAAACGCCCTGGTACCTCAGGCTTCTGCGCGACGAGGGTCTTGTCGCCCAGCGACTCGGAACGTTGCTCGGCGGATCCAAACTCATCGGCAACCTGCTGGTCAGGGCGCCCGAGGTGCTCAGGCTGCTGGTCGACGACGTCTCGCTGCTGCGGCCGCAGCCGGCCGAGGTCCGGCTGGCGCTGCTTGCCAGGTCGAAAAGGGCTGCGACCGCCCAGGAATCGGTGGACGCAGCCAGATCGGCTCGCCGGCACGAGATGCTGCGCCTGGCCTGTGGCGACATGCTCGGCCTCATCAAGGTCACCGACATCGCCACCGGCCTGACGAGCATCGCTGAAGCCTCCCTGCAGGCCGCCTACGAGGTGTCACTACGGCAGGTCGCGGCGGCCCATGGCGGCAAGGTGCGCGGTCGGATGGCCGTCATCGGGATGGGCCGGCTCGGCGGAGCCGAACTGGGCTACTCCTCGGACGCCGACGTGATGTACGTGGCCGAACCGCTGCCCGACGAGGACAGCAGAGGCGGCATGGACGACATGAGTGCAGTGGCCGACCTGATGGCGCGACTGCTGGGTCGCCCGACCCCCGACCCGCCGCTGCTGGTCGACGCCAACCTCCGGCCGGAGGGACGCAATGGCCCGCTGGTCCGCACGCTCGAGGCGTACCGCTCGTACTGGCAGCGATTCGCAGCACCGTGGGAGCGACAGGCGCTGCTCCGGGCCAGGCCGATCGTCGGCGACGTGCAGCTGGGTCTGGAGTTCCTCGAGATCGCTGACCCGTTCCGCTACCCGGTCGGTGGCCTGGACGGGCGGGACGTCATCGAGATCCGGCGGATCAAGGCCAGAGTCGACGCCGAACGGCTGCCGCGCGGCGCGGACCCGACCACGCACACCAAGCTCGGGCGCGGCGGGCTCTCCGACGTCGAGTGGACGGTGCAACTGCTCCAGCTCCAGCATGCCGCCGAGGTGCCCGACCTGCGGACCACCCGCACGCTGCCGGCGATCGAGGCGGCGGCGGACGCCGGCATCATCGACCGTTCCGACGCGCAGGCCCTCTCGGCAGCCTGGCTCGAAGCCACCCGGACCCGCAACGCGCTGATGCTGGTCCGCGGCAAGCCGGAGGATCAGATCCCGACCCACGGCCGGGAGCTGGCCGGGGTGGCCAGGGCACTCGGCTATCCGGAGGGCGAGGATCCCGGCGAATTCGTCGACGACTACCGGCGTGCGACGCGCCGGGCCCGGCGCGTGGTGGACCGGCTGTTCGACAGCGCGTGAGCGTCGCGGCCGGCCACGGTCTGGGAGGATGACCGACGTGCCGACATGGATCTGGATAGTCATCGCGATCGTCTTTGTTCTCGCCGCAGTGCTGGGTGTGGGGCTGGTGCTCGGGCGTCGCCGCCGGATCACCCTGGTCGCACCGCCCGCCACCCCAGCGAAGCCCGAGGTCACCAGCACCAGACCCACCGGCGGCTACAAGGCGGGTAGTTCGATCTCGCTCAGCGCCGGCAGCGGGACCGCAGTCCTGCCGCCGCGCCCGACGGAGCCGTCGGCCGCACCGGCGGTGGTGGCCGAACCGGTCGTCCGCACGCCGACGACGGCCAAGCCCGTGACGCCGACGACGGCCAAGCCCGTGACGCCGACGACGGCCAAGCCCGTGACGCCGACGACGGCCAAGCCCGTCACACCGACGACGGCCAAGCCCGTCACGCCGGACGCAGAGCGCACCGAGACCGACGGCCAGCCGGGTGTCGGGGACGACGCGTCCATCCCGCGTGACTCGATCCGCCGTGACGTCATCGACGTGCAACTTCCGGACGAGGACGTGGCCGTCCCGCAATCGCCGGCCGTTGCACCCGAACCGGCCGTTTCCGCACCGGCCGTTGCGCCCGAACCGGCCGTGATCGCAGCACCGGTGCTGGCCGAGGAGATCCAGGTCAGCGAGCCGGCTCTCCAGGAACCGGCGCTGGAGGACCCCGCCCTGGAGGATCTGGCCGCAGCCCCGCCGCTGGAGGAGATCGCGCCGACCGAAGGCCGCCTCGGCCGGCTGCGCGGCCGGCTGGCCCGCTCGCAGAACGCATTCGGACGGTCCCTGCTCGGGCTGCTGGGCGCGGGCGCGTTGGACGAGGACTCCTGGACCGACGTCGAGGACACCCTGCTGATGGCCGACCTCGGTGCCGGCGCCGCGGCCGAGATCACCGCGACCCTGCGTCGTGAGGTCGCCGCGCATGGGGTCACCGACTCCGTCTCGGCACGGGCGCTGCTGCGCCGGGTGCTGATCGAGGCGGTGGAGACCGACGGCAAGGGCCAGGTTCCCGACCGCAGCATCAGGGCGCTGCCGCACGACGGCCGCCCGGCCGTCCTGCTGATCGTCGGCGTCAACGGCACCGGCAAGACCACCACCACCGGAAAACTGGCCAGGGTCCTGGTCGCCGACGGCCGGACCGTGGTGCTCGGTGCAGCCGACACCTTCCGGGCCGCCGCGGCCGACCAGCTCCAGACCTGGGGCGAGCGGGCCGGCGCCACCGTCGTGCGCTCGGCGGCGGGAGCGGACCCGGCTGCGGTCGCGTTCGACGCCGTCAAACGAGGTATCACCGACGGCGCGGATGCCGTGCTCATCGACACCGCCGGCCGCCTGCACACGAAGACCGGCCTGATGGACGAGCTGGGCAAGGTCAAGCGGGTCATCGAGAAGCAGGCGAAGGTCGACGAGATCCTGCTCGTGCTCGATGCCACCACGGGTCAGAACGGTCTGGTCCAGGCCCGGGTCTTCGCCGAGGTCGTCGACATCACCGGCATCGTGCTCACCAAGCTCGACGGCACGGCCAAGGGCGGCATCGTCGTCGCCGTGCAGCGGGCGCTCGGGGTCCCGGTGAAACTGGTCGGACTCGGCGAGGGAGCTGACGACCTCGCACCGTTCGAGCCGGCCGCCTTTGTCGACGCATTGCTGGGTGACTGACCAGCAAACGATGCGTCAGACGCCGACCACACATGACGAGCAGGCATTTCATCGGACCGAAACAGCAGTGCAACAGGCTTGAAACCCAATTCGGCCTAGTTCACGGGCGCGAAACATGAACGGGCGCAGAAGGAAACAACTCCGGGTGAAGCTGTCCACGTTCGAGGATCGGCTCCGATCCGACTCCGCCCCCTGCCTGGAGGTTTGATGGTCCCGCACTCTGCAGTGGTGACACTGCTGGCAGCTGATCCGGTCCTGAGCCCGGGAGACACTGCCTGGATGCTTGCCAGCAGTGCACTGGTGCTGCTCATGACGCCCGGTCTGGCGTTCTTCTACGGCGGTCTGACCCGCTCCAAGAGCACCCTGAACATGATGATGATGTCGTTCATCTGCATCTTCATCGTCTCGATCCTGTGGGTGCTCTTCGGGTTCAAGCTGGCCTTCGCGTCGACCTCCACCAGCGGACTGTTCGGGGATTTCTCGCTCGGGCACCTGGGCAATGCGTCGACGGGCCTACCAGTGGAGTTCGGGGGTAAGGGCACCGGTATACCGGTGATCGTGTTCGCGGCCTTCCAGCTGATGTTCGCAATCATCACCCCCGCCCTGATCTCCGGTGCCATCGCGGATCGGGCCAAGTTCATCAGTTGGTCGATCTTCGTCACCCTGTGGGCGATCATCGTCTACTTCCCGGTAGCTCACTGGGTCTTCGACTTCGGCGCTCTCGGCGGCAGGGCGGGCTGGCTCACCACCTTCATGGCACCGACGGGCAAGGCGGGAGTCGAGGACTTCGCCGGTGGTACCGCGGTCCACATCAACGCCGGTGCAGCAGCTCTCGCCCTGGCCTTGGTGCTCGGCAAGCGGGTCGGCTTCAAGAAGAACCCGATGCGTCCGCACAACGTGCCGTGGGTGCTCCTGGGCTCCGGTCTCCTGTGGTTCGGCTGGTTCGGGTTCAACGCCGGTTCGGCCGTCGGCTCCAACGGCCTCGCCGGTCTGGCCTTCATGAACACCCAGGTCGCCACGGCCGCCGCGCTCGGTGGCTGGCTCATCGTGGAGTACTTCCGCGACGGCAAGCCGACCAGCGTCGGTGCCGCATCGGGTGCGGTCGCCGGACTGGTTGCCGTTACTCCCGCCTGTGGCTTCATCACCCCGTGGGCCGCGGTGGTCCTGGGACTGCTGGCCGGCGCGGTCTGCGCTTTCGCCGTCGGACTGAAGTACAAGTTCGGGTATGACGACTCGCTCGACGTCGTCGGGGTCCACCTCGTCGGCGGAGTCTTCGGCACCCTGTTCATCGGGTTCTTCTCCTCCAGCGACGTGAACAGCTTCGCGAACAACGGGCTGTTCTACGGGGGCGGGCTCGGGCAACTGGGTCGGCAGGCCGTCGGTGCCGGGTCGGTGCTGGTCTACTCGTTCGTCGTCGCCTACATCCTGGGCTTCATCATCGAGAAGACCATCGGGTTCCGGATCTCCGAGGATGCCGAGGTCGAGGGCATCGATGTCAACGAGCACGCCGAGTCGGCGTACGAGTTCGACACCCAGTCCTCGAGCGGCAGCATCCCGTCCGGTCACCTGACCGACGCCACCAGCAAGGAGGTCAACGCATGAAGCTGATCACCGCCGTGATCAAGCCCTTCAAACTCGACGAGGTCCGGGCAGCGCTGCTGGCCTTCGGCGTGCAGGGAATGACGGTGTCGGAGTCGTCCGGGTACGGGCGTCAGCGTGGACACACCGAGGTCTACCGCGGGGCCGAGTACACGGTCGAACTGCTGCCGAAGGTCAAGGTCGAGATCCTGGTCGACGACGAGGACGCGGATGACGTCGTCGACGTCGTCGTCAGGGCAGCCCGCACCGGCAAGATCGGTGACGGGAAGGTCTGGGCCACCACGGTCGAGAACGTGGTGCGGGTGCGCACCGGCGAGCGCGGTCAGGAAGCACTGTAAAAGCATGGGTACGTCCCCGTCGGATTCGAATCGGTTGGATCCCGAACGGGGCGGATTCGCTGAACTGAGAGCCCAGTTGCTGAGCCGGACCGGTATTGCCGGTCCGGCCCGGCGCCGGGCTCTCGCCCGTTTGACCGACGGTTGGCTGTCCGGCATCGCGGCCGAGGCCGGTGTCAACGTCGGTGGGGTGGCGCTGGTGGCCGTGGGGGGATTCGGTCGGGGAGAGCTCTCCCCGTTCTCCGACCTCGACCTGGTGCTGCTGCATTCGACGGAGACGCCCGCCTCGTACGCCGAGATGTTGGCCGAACGCCTCTGGTACCCGATCTGGGACTCCGGGATCCGGTTGGACCACTCGGTGCGGTCGGTCGGCGGGGCGAGGCAGATCGCCAAGGTCGATCTCCCGGCCGTACTCGGCATGCTCGATCTGCGGCACATCGCGGGCGATCCCGAGCTGGCGGGCACCCTGCACCGCCGGGTGCTCGCCGACTGGCGCACCGACGCCAAGGAGCGGCTTCCCGCGCTGCTGGCCTCCTGCAAGCAGCGTGCCGACCGCAGCGGCGAACTCGCCTTCGCCACCACCCCCGATCTCAAGGAATCCCGCGGTGGCCTCCGCGACCTGGTGGTGATGCGCGCGGTCGCTGCCTCCTGGTTGGCCGACTGCCCGCACCAGGGTCTGGAGGAGGCCAGGTCTGCGCTGCTCGACGTGCGCGACGCGGTGCAGACCGTCACCAAGCGCGCCACCGATCGGCTGCAACAGCAGGACCAGGACGCGGTTGCTGCGCTGATGGGCCTGGATGACCGGGACATGTTGCTGCGTCACGTGTCCGCCATCGGCCGGACGGTCGTGCACGCCAGCGACCTCACCTGGCACCGGGTCGGCCGGGTGCTCGAAGGACCGGCCAGAGGTGCGCTCGTCGACGGACCGGGAAGGCTGGTCCGCCGCCCCGACCGCACGCCGCTGGCCGATGGCATCGTCGAGCAGGACGGCGAGGCCGTGCTGGCCCGCACCGTCAACCCGGCCACCTCGCCCGCCCTTGCCCTGCGGGCCGCTGCGGCCGCCGCGCAGGCCGGGCTGCCCGTCTCGCCGGCGACCGTCGTCCGGCTGGCCCGCACCCGGCCCGTGATGCCCGAGCCATGGCCGACGGTCGCGCTGGACGCCTTCCTGTCGCTGCTGGGTGCCGGCGAACCGATGATCACCGCGTGGGAGGGGCTGGACCAGGCCGGGTTGATCGCCGAGATGATTCCGGGCTGGGAGCGGCTGCGTTCGCTCCCGCAACGTGACCCGATCCACCTCTACACCGTCGACCGCCACCTGATGCAGACGGCGGTCAACGCCTCCGCCATGGTCCGCCGGGTGTCCCGGCCCGACCTGCTGCTGCTGGCGGCGATCTTCCACGACATCGGCAAGGGTCTGCCAGGTGACCACTCCACCGTCGGCGCAGAGATGATCCCGATGTGGCTGGCCCGGATCGGCATCGGCAAGGAGGACATCGACCTGGTCCGGTGTCTGGTCCAGCACCACCTCCTGCTGTCCGAGACCGCCGCCCATCGCGATCCCGACGATCCCGCCACCGTGGCCGTGGTGGTCGCGGCGCTGGACACCGGGTCGCCCGCTGCCGTCCTGGAACTGCTGCATGCGCTGACCGAGGCCGACGCCACCGCGGCGGGTCCGGCGGCCTGGACGCCGTGGAAGGCCGGCCAGGTGAAGTACCTGGTCAACAGGGTGCGTTCGGTGCTGGCCGGCGACGTCCCGCCCGAGGTGGGAGAGCTCAACACCACCGAACGGGAACTCATCGACGCCGGCCGGCCGGGAATCGTCATCGTGGCCGGGTCGCACGGACTGGAGGTCACCGTCGCCGCGCCGGACCGGCCGGGCCTGCTGGCCGCCGCCGCCGGGGTGCTCACCGTGCACCGGCTGACGGTGCGTGCCGCGTCTCTGCGCACGGTCGACGGCACCGGGCTGCAGACCTGGACGGTGACTCCCGAGTTCGGTGACCCGCCGGAGGCCTCGACCCTGCGCGCGGATCTGGTCAAGGCCCTCGACGGAACGCTCGACATCTCGGCCAGGCTCGCCAAGCGCGGGCGCAGTCGTCCGGCCGTCACCGCGGCCCCGCCGATCGTGCAGATCGTCCCCGGCGCGTCGGAGCGGGCGACCGTCCTCGAGGTCCGTGCCCACGACAGCCCCGGGCTGCTCTATTCGGTAGCGTCCACCCTGGCCACGCAGGGTGTCGACGTGACCGCTGCCAGGGTGCACACCCGGGGGGCCGAGGCGGTCGACATCTTCTACCTGGTGGCGGCGGACGGCAGCATGCTCACGCCGGCGCGTGGCACCGAGATCGTCGGAGCCGTGGTCGCGGCACTGGGGTAGCCAGCTGCCGGGATAGTCTGGAGATTGTGTTCGATACCCTCTCCGATCGTCTCGCCACCGTCTTCACCAACCTGCGGGGCAAGGGCCGGCTCTCGCCGGCCGACATCGATGCCACCGCGCGCGAGATCCGCATCGCGCTGCTGGAAGCCGACGTCGCCCTGCCGGTGGTGCGCACGTTCATCGCCGCCATCAAGGAGAAGTCCACCGCCGCAGCCATTTCGGCGGCGCTGAACCCGGCGCAGCAGGTCATCAAGATCGTGAACGACGAGTTGGTCAGCATCCTCGGCGGCGAGACCCGCCGTCTGGTGTTCGCGAAGAACCCGCCGACGGTGATCATGCTGGCGGGCCTGCAGGGCGCCGGAAAGACGACCCTGGCCGGCAAGCTGTCGCTGTGGCTGCGCAACTCCGGACACACCCCGCTCCTGGTCGCCTGTGATCTCCAGCGGCCCAACGCCGTCACCCAGCTCCAGGTCGTCGGTGAGCAGGCCGGCGTCGCTGTCTTCGCGCCGGAGCCCGGCAACGGGGTCGGCGACCCGGTCGGCGTTGCGAGGGCCGGCATCGAGTTCGCCAGGTCCAAGCTGCACGACATCGTCATCGTCGACACCGCCGGCCGTCTCGGCGTCGACGCGGAACTGATGCAGCAGGCCGCCGACATCCGCGACGCCGTCGATCCGAACGAGATCCTCTTCGTCCTGGACGCCATGGTCGGCCAGGACGCGGTCACCACCGCACAGGCCTTCGCCGACGGCGTCGGGTTCACCGGGGTGGTGCTGACCAAGCTCGACGGCGACGCCAGAGGTGGTGCGGCGCTGAGTGTCCGGCAGATCACCGGGGTGCCGATCATGTTCGCGTCCACCGGCGAGAAGCTGGCCGACTTCGACACCTTCCACCCCGATCGGATGGCCTCGAGGATCCTGGGCATGGGCGACATGCTCACCCTGATCGAACAGGCGGAGCAGCACTTCGAGGCCGACCAGGCCGAGGAGATGGCGGCCAAACTGGCCGGAAACGACTTCACCCTCGACGACTTCCTCCAGCAGATGACGATGCTGAAGAAGATGGGCCCCATCGGCGGGCTGCTGGGCATGCTGCCCGGCGCCGGCCAGATGAAAGAGGCCCTGGCCAACGTCGACGACCGCGACATCGACCGCACCGCCGCGATCATCCAGTCGATGACGCCGGGGGAGCGCAAGGATCCGAAGATCATCAACGCCTCCCGCCGGGTGCGCATCGCCAAGGGTTCGGGATCGACGGTGGCGCAGGTCAACTCGTTGGTCGACCGCTTCTTCGAGGCGCGCAAGATGATGTCGGCGATGGCCGGCCGCTTCGGGTTCCCCGGCGCCCGCAACAACAACCGCAAGGCGGTCAAGGGCCGAAAGGGCAAGAAGGGCAAGGTGTCCGGCCGCGGCCCGACCCCCCCGAAGATCAAGGGCATGCCCGGCGGTTTTCCGCCCGGCATGGGGATGCCGGGCATGGGCATGCCGGGGATGCCCGGCGCCGGGTCGCCGCAGTTGCCGTCGAACTTGGGTCTGGACCAGCTGCCGCCGGGGTTCGACCCGTCGCAGCTGAAGTTCCCGAAGAAGTAACGGCGGCCGCGCGCCGTGGCACGGCCGACCCCTCTGCACATCACCGGGCACGACGCTTCCACCGGCGAGCCGGTCGACTACCGAACGGCCGGTGGCGTTTTCGTCGATCAGGAGCTCCCCGGCACCCTCGAGCTGACCGGCTGGACCCTGCCCGGGTTCGTCGACGCCCACTGCCACATCGGCTATTCCGAGGCGGGCATCGTCAGCCTGGAGGAAGCCGAACTCCAAGCCAGGCTGGACCTGGCGACCGGCGTGCTGGCCATCCGGGACTGCGGTTCGCCGATCGACACCCGTCCGTTGACCGATCGTGACGACCTCCCGGTGCTGATCCGCGCCGGCCGGCACATCGCGCGGCCCAAGCGCTACATCAGGGACCTGGGCGTCGACCTCGACGATCCGGACGACCTGCCGGCCGAGGTGGCCCGTCAGGTGGCGTACGGCGGAGGTTGGATCAAGTTGGTGGGGGACTGGATCGACCGTGGCATCGGTGATCTCGCCCCGCTCTGGTCGGACGAGACCCTCACCGAGGCGATCGGGGTCGCCCACGATGCTGGCTGCCGGGTCACCGCGCACGTCTTCGGCGAGGATGCGCTGCCAGGACTGCTGGCGGCCGGCATCGACTGCATCGAACACGGCACCGGCCTGACGGACGAGACCATCGCCGAGATGGTGCGCCGTCGGGTGCACCTGGTCCCGACCATGATCAACATCGCCAACTTCCCGATGTTCGCCGACGCCGCGACCCGGTTCCCGGCATACGCCAAGCACATGCTGGACCTGCACGAGCGCAGCGCCGAGACGTTCAGCGCCGCGATCGCGGCGGGCATCCCGGTACACGCGGGTACCGACGCCGGCGGGTACATCGAACACGGCCGGATCGTCGACGAGGTGGTGGCGCTGTCCGGCCTCATGGGATCCCGCGAGGCGCTGATCGCCGCCACCCACGACGCCCGCAACTGGCTGGGTCTCGGGGCGCAGGACCTTGGCGACTCGGCCGACCTCGTGCTCTACCCGGCCGACCCGGCCCTTGACCCCGAGGTCCTCCGCCACCCGACCGCGGTGATCAGAGCGGGGCGGGTGGTCCAGTAGGGGGAGGGCCACTTGCCAGGTCAACCAGGCCGCACAGATATGGCAGAATGGCGCTGTTACGGCCTTCGCTCGGCCCCTCTCTCCGAGCCTGGCCGCCATTGGTGCGAGAAGAACCGCTCACCCCACGCGGATCGGATCGCCCGCCCCCTGGCGGAACATCCGCCATCATGTTCAAGGAGTTTTCGAAAACCGTGGCTGTCAAGATCAAGCTCGCTCGCTTCGGCAAGATTCGCGAGCCGTTCTACCGTGTTGTCGTCTCCGATGCCCGTACCCGCCGCGGCGGCCGTGCCATCGAGGCCATCGGCAAGTACCACCCGAAGCTCGAGCCGAGCCTCATCGAGATCGACTCCGATCGTGCGCAGTACTGGCTGGGTGTCGGCGCGCAGCCGACCGAGTCCGTGCTGTCGCTGCTCAAGGTGACCGGTGACTGGCAGAAGTTCAAGGGTCTGCCGGGTTCCGAGGGAACCCTTAAGCCGCAGCCCGAGAAGGTCGACAAGCGCACCCGGTACGAGGCCGCCCTGGCTGCCATCGGCTCCGACGATGCGCCCACCGCGACCACCCCGAAGAAGAAGGCGGCCCCCAAGGCCGCCGACGCCGCCGAGACCGCTGACGCGCCGGCCGCTGCCGAGGTGCCCGCCGCCGAAGCTGCTGCGGCAGGCGAGAAGTGAGCATGCTCACCGACGCCCTCGAGCATCTGGTCAAGGGCATTGTTGAGCACGACGAGGACGTCCACGTCGACCTGACCACCGGCCGTCGTGGCCGCACGCTGCAGATCCGGGTGCACCCCGACGATCTGGGCAAGGTCATCGGCCGCAGTGGTCGGACGGCGACCGCGCTGCGGACCGTCATGTCGGCCGTCGGCGGTCGCGGTATCCGCGTCGACGTCGTCGACACCGATCGCTGACGCCCCACCGCTCGTTCCCGCACCCCGCATCTCGTCCACCTCCACGGCGGACGAGGTGCGGGGTGCGGTCGTTTGTTGCTCGTACTTTCTAGGGAGTTGAGATGACCCAGCTTCAGGTCGGCCGGATCGGCCGCGCACACGGCATCCGCGGTGAGGTCACTGTGACGCCGTTCACCGACGACCCGTCGGCCCGCTTCGCCGTCGGCTCGGAACTGCAGACCGACTCCAGTGCCCGGCCCGTCCTCGTCGTGTCCGGCGCGCGGCAGTCCGGTCCGGTGCAGGTGGTCGGGTTCGAGGGCATCGTCGATCGCAACACCGCCGAGACCCTGCGCGGGATCCATCTTCTCGTGGACGCCGAGTCGCTGCCGGAACCCGCGGACGAGGACGAGTTCTACGACCACCAGCTGATCGGGCTGGCCGTCCACCACCACGTCAGCGGTGAGGTGCTCGGCGAGATCGTCGACGTCATGCACCCGCCGGCCGCGCCGGTCCTGGTCGTTCGTCGCCCCGACGACACCGAGGAGCTCGTGCCGTTCGTCAGTGCGATCGTCCCGGACGTCGACCTGGCGGCGCGCCACGTGACCGTCGACCTGCCGGACGGCATGTTCGAGTGAACGCACCATCGGCACTGCAGCTCGATGTCATCACCATCTTCCCGGAATACCTTGCGCCGCTGCGGGAATCACTGCTGGGCCGGGCCATTGCCGATGGCCTGATCGGTCTGCGCGTGCACGACCTGCGCGACTACGCCCCCGACCGTCATCGGACCGTGGACGACACGCCCTACGGCGGCGGCGCCGGCATGGTGATGAAGCCTGATGTCTGGGGACGCGCGCTGGACGCCGTCGTCACACCCGGTCCCGGCAGCACCCTGATCGTGCCGACCCCGGCCGGTGTGCCGTTCACCCAGGCCATCGCCGCGGACCTCGCCACCCGGACGCAGCTCGTCTTCGCATGCGGCCGTTACGAGGGCATCGACCAGCGGGTCGCCGATCATGCTTCCACCACCATGGAGGTGCTCGAACTCTCCATCGGCGACTACGTCCTTGCCGGGGGAGAGGCCGCCGTGCTGGTGATCGTGGAGGCGGTGGCCAGGCTGATCCCCGGCGTGCTGGGCAATCCGATGTCGGCAGTGACCGACTCGTTCTCGGGCGCCTCCGCCGGTTTGCTGGAATACCCCAGCTACACCAGACCGCTTGATTACCAAGGGATTTCGGTGCCGCCGGTGCTGCTGTCCGGGCATCACGGTGCGATCGAGAGGTGGCGGCGGGACGAATCCCTGCGCCGCACGGCCCGGCGGCGGCCGGACCTGGTCGCCGCGCTCGACCCCGCGAGCCTGGACCGCGCCGACCGGCTCGTGCTGGAAACTGCGACGCTCGAGATGGGCGGCATTTTGCCACCCCGTCCTTCTCTGGCAGACTGGGGAGGTTGTGAGTCGGCCGGGCAGATCCCGCCGACTGCCGGTCGGCCCATCCCGGGCCCGCCGTGACCGCCCACGAGACTCGTCGTTTCATCGAGTGTTGCACTCAGACAGGACCATCACATGAACACCCTGGACGCTCTGGACTCCGCCTCGTTGCGGACCGATCTTCCGGATTTCCGACCGGGCGACACCGTCAAGGTGCACGTCAAGGTCATCGAGGGCGCTCGCTCCCGTATCCAGATCTTCGCCGGTCACGTCATCCGTCGTCAGGGCGGTGGCATCCGCGAGACCTTCACCGTCCGCAAGGTCAGCTTCGGCGTCGGAGTCGAGCGCACCTTCCCGGTGCATTCCCCGAACCTGGACCGGATCGAACTGGTCACCCGCGGCGACGTCCGTCGCGCCAAGCTGTACTACCTGCGCGAGCTGCGCGGCAAGGCCGCCAAGATCAAGGAGAAGCGCGACCGCTGATCGCAGTCGCTCCACCCGTTTTTCACCACAGGCCGCTTTCACCCATCGGGTGGAGGCGGCCTCGTGTTGGGCCGACCACGGCTCGCCGTTGGTCCATACCGACCCTTTATCCCGGAAGCCGTAGCCTGACCATGATGAACGAGCATGATGCCGGGCCGGTGGATCGCGCAGGATCGATCGACAGCGCAGGGTCGAAGGACAGCACCGAGGCGGCCGGCGATGGGGCAGGAGTTCCCGACGCTTCGGCACCGGCGAAGGCTTCGGGTCCGTGGCAGGACTGGGTGGTCACCTCCGACGCCAAGGCGCAGGGCGATCTTGCCGGCCGTCCCCTTCGCACCGGCGCCGCTGACGAGGCCGCCACCGACGTCGAGGACCCGGATCACGCCAAGGCCGTCAGCCGCTGGCGCAAGCAGTCCACCAAGCGCAACAAGAAGTCGAAACGCCCCTTCTGGGTCGAGCTCCCGATCCTGATCCTGGTGGCGTTCGTCCTCACCTTCCTGATCCAGACCTTCATCGCGAAGGTCTACTACGTGCCGTCGGGCTCCATGGAGAAGACGCTGCATGGAGTCTCGTCCGGTGGTGACCGGATCCTGGCCAGCAAGATCGTCTACGACTTCCGCGACCCGGAACCCGGCGACGTGGTGGTCTTCAAGGGGCCGGACACCTGGGCACGGGAAGCGGACATCCCCGGGCCGACCACCTGGTTCGGCAAGGCCATGGCGTCGGTCGGCTCCGTCATCGGCATCGCCCCGCCCAACGAGAAGGACTTCGTGAAGCGGGTGATCGCGGTGGGCGGCCAGACGGTCGCTTGCTGCGACGCCAAGGGCAACGTCACCGTCGACGGCAGATCCTTGAACGAGCCGTACATCTACGAACCCTGGCCCTTCGAGGCAGGCGTGGCCGACTGCACGACCGGGGGTGACGACACCCGGTACGGGTCCCAGCGATGCTTTGCGCCCTACAAGATTCCGGACGGTTACCTCTGGGTGATGGGTGACCATCGCCGCGATTCCTCGGACTCGTCCTATAACTGCCTCGGCTTGAAGCCAGCCGCTTCCTATCCAAGCTGTGACCGCCCGATCCCCGCTGATGACGTCATCGGCAAGGCGATCTTCATCGTCATGCCGCCGTCGCGGTGGCAGACCATCGGCAATCCTGACATCGACCCGTCGGCCACGGCACTGGGATCCGGTCCGACGGCGGCGCTGCCGGTCGCCGGGGGGCTCGTCCTCACCCTTGGCCTGCGCGGTTCCCTGGCGATGGTGCCGAGTAGACGCAGAGCCCGCAGAGCCCGAAAAGTGGCTCGCAAGTTGCGACCATGACCGGATCCCGTCCCCACCTGCGGCTGGAGAAGGAACTACTGCGCGGCGGGGTGCAACGGCTGGCCGCGATGGACGAGGTAGGGCGCGGTGCGCTGGCCGGTCCGGTGAGCGTCGGCGTGGTCGTGGTGACCGCCCGGATCGGACGGGTCCCGTTGGGGCTCAGGGATTCCAAACTCCTGACGCCCCAGGCCCGCGAGGTGCTGCTGCCGGTGGTGCGACGCTGGGCCGGCGAGTTCGCCGTCGGTCATGCGAGCCCCGACGAGATCGACGCGGTGGGGATCATTGGCGCGCTGCGGCTGGCCGGGCGGCGGGCGCTGGCCCAGCTCCGCGAGCCGGTCGACGCAGTGCTGCTGGATGGCAACCACGACTACCTCTCCGATCCCGAACCAGCCCTCTTCGCGGAATCGGACCTGCTGACCACCGACGAGCCTGAGGTTCCTCTCCCGGTCATCCCGGCGCCGGCCCAGCTGCCGCCGGTGATCGGACCGGTGTTCACCCGCATCAAGGCCGATCTGACGTGCGCCGGGGTGGCCGGGGCCAGCGTGCTGGCCAAGACGGAGCGGGACGGTCTGCTGCGCCGGCTCGCGCTGGAGCACCCCGAATACCTCTTCGAGGTCAACAAGGGTTACGGCACCGCCGAGCACATCGCCGCTCTCCGGCGGTACGGTCCGAGCCAGGTGCATCGGAGGAGCTGGCGATTGCCGCTCGGCGAGCTCGGTCGGCCCGGCGAGGAGAGTCCGGGCGTCGAGCAGGCCTACGAATCTGGGATGATGGGCCGGCAGGAATTATCAGCGGGAGGAGCCAGCACGTGAGTGCAGAGGATCTGGAGCAGTACGAAACAGAGATGGAGCTCCAGCTCTACCGGGAATACCGCGACATCGTCGGGCAGTTCGCGTATGTGGTGGAAACCGAGCGCCGGTTCTATCTCTGCAACGCCGTCGATGTGCAGGTGCGCAATTCCGACGGCGACATGTATTTCGAGGTGCGGATGTCCGATGCCTGGGTGTGGGACATGTACCGGCCGGCGCGCTTCGTGAAGAACGTCCGGGTGGTGACGTTCAAGGACGTCAACGTCGAGGAGCTCGACAAGCCGGACCTGCGCCTTCCGGAGGGCGAGACCTTCGGCTGAGTTGTCCCCATGCCTGAAGCTGTCCACAATCTGCGATCCGAGGTTGTCCCGCGGTTCGTGACCGGGGAACGCTGACCCCGTCGGGCCCGTGCAGGGCCCGCGGGGGAGCGGGGTACCGGGCGAATGGCAACACTGGCGGGCAATGAACTCGGCCGTCGCGGTGAGGATCTGGCTGCAGCGCACCTGGAGGACCTGGGTCTGGTCATCCTCAGCCGCAACTGGCGGTGCAAGGAGGGCGAGCTCGACATCGTCGCCACCGACGGGCTCCGTCATCTGGTGATCTGCGAGGTGAAGACCCGCAGCGGCGACGGGTTCGGCACGCCGGCGGAGGCGGTCACCCGCGGCAAGCGACGCAAATTGCGGCGGCTGGCCATGGTGTTCCAGATCGAGTGGGGCGTGTACTGGACGCAGGTCAGGTTCGACGTCATCGGGGTGATGGCCCGTCCCGGTCAGGCGATGGAGCTCTCGCACATCGTGGCCGCGTTCTGACCGGTTCGTTCCGTTCGGTCGGTTTGTGGGGATCGATCTGTTAGTCGAGCGCTGCGACGGGTAAGACCGGACATGGAACCAATCACGATCGGCACCAGAATTCACGAGTTCACCCAGCGCCAGCACGATCACGTCGCCCTCACCGCGGCCCAGTTGGCGGACCTGCTGGTCGAATTGAACGATCTGGCTTCCGATGTGCGTGACCTACCGGCCGGCGACCTGCAGGCCAGCACCGCGAAGGTCGACGAACTGCGCCGTCAGTACACCGACTGGTTCAACGCAGCCGCCAAGCACGAGAACAGCCCGACCGAGCACGAGACCCTGCCGGCCCTCGAGGACGAGTACTGCGAGATCCGCGAGGAGTGGCTCGAGGCCGAACCGGCCGACCGCGGTGCTCTGGAGGCGAAGATCATCGACGTCCTCGGACGCGTGGAGGGCAAGACCGACGAGCAGCCGTCCAGCGATCAGCTCGCCGCCCGGATCCGTTCGTTCCTGATTGACGAGGCCGGGCTCTCGGATTTCTGATTCTTCTGTGGTTTCGTAGGCGACTCAGTCGCGACGGAGCCCGGCGTCCCTGCGTTGCTGGCTGTTCTCGATCGCGTTGTTGACCTCGTCCAGCAGGTTCCGCACGCTGTCCAGGTCCGGTGCGCCCGAGGGTCGCGTCTCGCCGCCGTCGAGGTCCCTGAGCAGCTCGGCCTGCCAGGACGTCAGAGAATCGATGTCCCTCTCGAACCGTTCGGCCGGTTCCGTGGAGGTATCACGGCCGGCGATCACGCCAAGGCCAATACGGATGGAGTCGTAGTCCGGACGTTCTGACATCTGTGCCTCTTCCTCGAGCCCTGGGTCTCGGACAGTATCAGCGGCCTTCGGAAGCCGACCGTCTGATGGGGGTCAGCGCCGAACGGACCATGCTCGCCGGTCGTCTTGTCGTGCACATCTTGCTGCTGCGTCCGCAGGGACTGAGTGGACCAGGTCAGCGCGGCACGGGTGTTCTCCGGCGTCTGCACCTGGACGCCCAGTCGGGCCAGGTCGGCGAGGAGGTCGGTCAGAACCTCCTGCACCTGCGCGCTGGCGTCGGCCTTGGAGTCACTATCCGATTCCAGGATTTCCGAGCAATCAGACATATCAGGGATGCCGGGTATTTCCGCGTGGTGCTGACATCAGCAGTTCTTCGGTGGAGTCGTAGGTCTCGGACCACAGCAGTGGCTCGAGCCGGTCGCACTCCGTGATCTGTGCACGGGCCCTGGACCATCGGGTGCGTCTTGTCCACCGGCTGAACAGCACGGCGGCGACCAGCAGCAGCAGCAGCGCCAGTGCGATGTCCGCCAGCGGGCCGGCGAGGGGAGCGTTCGACACCGCGGCCGGCCGCACGGCAGGCGCACCGCCGACCGTCCAGGAATAGCGTGTGGTGACATCGAGCAGGCCAGGTCGCTGGACGGTGACGCGGACAGCGATCCGTCCGGGCCTGGAAAGCGTGGCGACCACGGACCAGTGACCCTGCTCGAGTGGGGAGGCCGTGACCGGCGCCCCGAGTGTCGTTTCGTCAGAACCGATCTCGACCAGAACGGCGCGGATGGGCGCCAATGCCGGCCGCCTCACGTCGAAGACGTCGACCAGCACCACGTTGGACCCGGGTACGTTCGGCCGCACTGCGAGCGTTTCCTGGAGATCGGCGACCCCCAGATCGATCAACGGCACGGTCGGGGCCACCGGCGACGCGATGAACTGCGGCTCCATCGCAGGCTGGCTGCCGGTGAGGACCGCGGCGAGCAGCAGGACGACCACCGCGCCGATGGCCTCGGCCCTGACCAGCGCTGCTCGGGGGCCGTTGCCCCACGAGCCTGCTCGACGCACGGCGAGGTGGTTCCGGAGGGCGAGAACGGCGATCAGCCCCACCACCATCACCTTGATCATCAAGGTGCGCCCGTAGAAGGTCGACAGAGCGGCGTCGACGGATCCGACCACGCCGCTGGATAGGTAGATGCCGCTGACCACCATCGTCGTGAAGCAGGCGGCTGCTGGCAAAGCGAAGTGGCGCAGGAAGTTCCGGGCCTCCGGCCGTCTGTCGGTCCGCATCATCGGTACCACCAGGATCATCACCACCAGCAGTGCCCCTGACCACGTTGCTGCCGTCAGCAGGTGGAGGGCGTCGGCGCCGACCCGGGTGATGGCGGCGCCGGTTCCGCCCGACGAATGGCCCATCAGGGCGGTACCGAAGGCGGCCAAGGCGCTACCCACGACGATGCACGCCGTCCGGACGACAGACGGCCGCGAACGCGTGGCCGCCACGGCCAGGACAAGAAAGCCCCCTTCCCGCAGGATTTCTCGGAATCCGATGCTGCCGGACAGCAACTGCTGGAGCGGCGCCCCGCTGACGAGCAGCTGATCCACCAGGAGAACAAGGCCGGCAGCGATGCCGGCGAGGCCGCCCACCACGGCGATGCGGCGGCAGGTGCGGATACCGCCGGTTGACACACCCGTCGCGCCGGCGAGCCGGAAGAGGCGAACGGCCAGCAGTCCGCCGAGCGCTGCCGCCAACGACAGGAAGATCGCCGCTCGGAGCAACACCTCCTCCCAGCGTGGAAACGGCTCGGTGAAGGCGGAACCGGTGACGGCCCGCCCGACGCCGAACACCAGCACACCGCTGGTGCGGTGGAGGTCATCGCTGGAGAGCGTCGCCCAGCTGACGCGATATACGTTCGGCGCGAGAGTCGGTAGCGCGGCAACGATCTCCGACGGTGCCTCGGTGTCGGCAGCCTTTTCGTCTCCACCCAGCAGCCGAACGCCCAAGGGCCGGAGGTGTCTGCCGCTGCCGTCGACGATGTCGATCGTCAGCGCGTCGAGCACCACGGACTCGCTGAAATCCATCCGCAATTGCTTCGGCGCGGTCGACAGGGTGGTGCCATCGGCAGGGTTGCTGTCGATCAGGAACGCATGGGCGGCAGCACCCGGGGCGGGCAGGAGACACCACATGCCCAGGACCAGAAGGGCAAGGGTGAGTGCCCGCCGCCCATCGCGAGATCGCTGTCCGGCACGAGATCGCTGTCCGGCACGAGATCGTAGTCCGGCACGAGATCGCAGCGTCGGCAACACATTCCCGGACTTCACAGCACGGGAACGTGTGGCAGCTGGATGCCGCCCTCCGCAATCGTGGCCAGTTCACCGGGCCTGAGAGCAGCCCGGGTGTTCTGGTACACCAGGTAGTAGGTCTGCCCGGTGCGGAGCAGGTGGCCCTGCTTCATCAGGGAGACCCTGGTGGTCTTCTCGGGGCGTGCCTCGCTGACCAACGCCGGCGGGTGCGCGACGTCGGACTGGAACCGACCGGCCTTCTCGCTGTCCAGGACCACGTAGGTCACGGTGACCAGACCTCCGTCGCCGACGACCGCCACCCGGGAGAACCTGACCCCGAGCTGATCCTCCATCGCAGCGCTCTGCGGGAAGCCTGTGGCCCGGTCCGTCGGAACGAAGAACGTTCGGTAGCCGGCGAACCCGATCAGTATCACCACCAGTGCCAGCGCACCGAAGGCCGGGATCCGGTGGAACGGTCGCCGGACGGCAGAGGCCAGTTCTCGTAACAGCGATGACCCTCGTAACATGACAACTCCTACGGCAAGGTGAATCGGGTGGACAGGAAGCTGTCGAAGTAGGCCGTGCCCAGCGTGGTTCCGGCATTCGTCGTGGTGAAACCGGCGGTGATGCCGAGCAGAGCGGTCTCCATTCGCATCGCGCTGGTATTACCTGTTGTCATGGTCCGGATCGTCCCGTTGAACCTCAGCAGCAACGTTCCGGCGGTGACGCCGGTGGCCGGTCCGGCCGCCCAGTCGACCTGCACGGTGGTGCTACCGGTCGGCAGGTTGACCCAGAGGCCGGTGAGATTGCCGCCGGCAGATCTGACCATCACCGTGCGCAGGGCCGGTGTGCCCGCGTTCAGCCCGAACTCCACCGTGAAGACCGATCCGTTGGTGGCGGTCAGACCCTGGAAGACGGTCAGGGTCCTGGGATTGCCGCTTTGAACGCCTGCAACAAGAGTGTTGCGGTTGAACACGAATCGGGCGTGATAGCTGGTCTCGGCCGTGGGTGAGTTGTCGGTCAGATAGCTGGGCTGGTTGAGCAGCTTGCCGGCCATGGTGACCTGCAGGCCGCGCAGACTTCCCGGTTCGGCCGGCGTCGGCATGGCAGCCGCCGTAGCCGGGCCGATGTTTCCGGTGACCAGACTCCAGGCTGTGTCGGTCGTCTCGAAGTTGTTCGCGAAGATCACGTTCGGTTTCGAGACGGTGACCGCGGTGTTGACCGCCTTGCCCCAGTTCTGCGCGGTGTCCTGCACCCGCAGGTTGAACTGCTGGGTGCCCAGCGCGATGCCGGCCAGCGAGATGGTCGCGACCGCATTACCGCCGACGACGGCCACCGGTACCTGCGTACCCTTGCCGACGCCGGGATCCGTTGTCCCCAGCCAGAATTCAGCCGTGTTCAGTCCGACCGCCTCGGTGACCGGCGCGCTCAACGTCAGGTTGGCCGCACCATTCGTCGGATTGGGTGAGCCGGTCAGCGTGCCCAGAACGGGCGCCGTCCGGTCGACGACGAGGTTGACGCCGAACATCGCACCCCAGTTCCCGGCCGCGTCCTCACCGCGGACGTAGACGTGGTGCATGCCCTCGGAGAGCGATTTGATCTGCGAGATCGGCAGCAGCCCGTACACCTGCTCCGTGGGCGAATTGATCGACCCGTCGACCGCTATCAACTGCAGCCCGGTACCGCCCACCGGGACGGCGACCTTCGGATCGAGGAACGCTTCGACGTCCACGAGGTTGCTGGCGAGCGCTCCGCCGGAGTCACGATCGGAGATCTGCGCCGAGAGGTACAGGTAGCCGGGGTTGCTCTTGTTCGTGACGATCCCGTTGGTGGGGCTCGGTGCCACGCTGGCCGCATCGACGCCGGGCCCGGTGAGGTCGACGAACAGCGGGAGGTCCAGCGGAGGACCCCAGAGGCCCAGCGAGTCCTTGCTGTGCACGAGGACGTGGTGGGTGCCGGCGGTCAGGGCGGCGACCGTGGCCGCGGGGATGGCCGCGTCCAGGGAGACCACCGTGCTGTCGCGGTTGGTCGCGACCGGAAGTCCGGTGCCATCGGCGCCCACCGTGTCGATGAAGTACTCGGCGGCCTTGATGGTCCCGCCGGCCGCGGAATCGTCGCCGGTCGCGGAGATCGCGACATCCACCGTTCCGTTGGCCGGCGAGTTGGTCAGCGATCCGTTGGTCGTCTGCGGCCCGGACTTCGGCAGGTTCAGGATCGCCGATCCGACGACACCCCAGTTCCCGGCCGAGTCGAGGGCACGGACGAAGACCATGTGCCGGCCTGCTGACAGGCAGTTCAGGGCCACCGGCGGCGCACCGGTGAGCGGTACGCAGGGACCGGCGGCGATCGCGGGAATGGACCCGGTCGCGCCGACAACAGTGGTGGTGCCGAAGGTTCCGGTCATCGGTACGCCGTACCCGGCGCCGGTGGTGATCGCGTCGTCGACGACGAACTCGGCCTGCGTCACCAGGCCGGAACCGGTCGTTGCATCGCTCAGATCGGCCGTCACCGTGACGTTCGACAATGCGTTGGAAGGGTTGGGAGACAACGTGATGTGGCCGGACACCGGCCCTACCCCGTCCGAACTGGGCGGTGGCGCGGCTGTGTCGAGGAACGTCAGCATGCCGCCGAATGCGAACTGCATGGGGTCGTTGGTGTGCTGCCCGTCGTTGTCCAGGTGCATGGCCGGCTCGTAGACGGCGAGCTTGGCCTCGGGTCCGGTCGGCATGGTCACCAGGGTGTCGAGGGTCATGCCCGGATCGACGCTCTCGGCGGCTACGGTGGTCTGGAACTTCGACTGGTGCCCGTCCTGCGCGATCTCGACCTGATCACCGCCAAGGACGCTCATGGCGTGGGTCTGGGACCCGACGTTGACGTAGCGCAGGAGCACGACATGCCCCTGGTCCGTGCTGATCGGATCCGATGCCGGATAGGGCTTCCCGTTGAACATCCGGTACTTCGGCGCGAAATTCCGCATGTCGAAACCGGTCGGGTTGGCGTTGAGGGCTGGGTCGATCTCGCTCAGGACGAGGACAGCGTCATCCTGGTAGGCCGTGGCCGGAAAGCCGGACGTGGTGCCGTAGGCCGAACCGTCGGCGGGCAGGACGATCAGCGCGCCGGCCAGTCCCATGGCGACCTGGCGGGCACCGTGCGCGGTATGGCCCGCCTCGTAGAGGAAGCTTCCGGGCCGGCCTGCGACGAACGAGTAGGTACTGGTGCCGCCGGTGGCGACCCCCGACAAGTCGTCACCGGCGGACCCGTTCACCGCCACCGCCGCCTGGCCGGGCAGCGCGAGCGAAACCTGCTCGCCGGCCAGCGCGTTGTGGAGGGTGATCGACACGGTGTCGCCCTGGTTGACGACGAGGACCGGTCCGGGCGCGGTGGCCGAGGCGGCTGCACCCGTGGTCGAGAATCCCCAGATGGGCACGGAAGTGCCCAGTATCGAGGTGGTTCCGCCCATGGCGAAGAGATCGCAGGTGGCCGAGCCGGTGCCCTCGGTGCATCCCCTCGGGGTCAGGCGACCGACCGGAGCCGCTGCCTGCAGGAGGGGCGGTGTGACCGAGAGCAGCTGCGCAGCGGCGGAAGCGGACGCCGCCCTGGGTGCCGGCGCGGCCTGCGCCGGAGCCAGGGTCGGCAGGATGGTCGTGGCCACCGCGGTGGCGGCCACGGTGAGGAGACGGAGCGCGGTGCGCTTTCGCGACCAGGTCGCCGTCCCGGTGCTCTTCATCGGCTCGTGTGTCATCGGACCGGCCTTCATGAGGTGGGGCAGCCGGCGGGCGGATCGATGCGGAAGACCGTCATCATTCCTCCGAAGGTTGCTCCGTAGTTGGTTGCCTGCTCCAGGGCATGGCTGTGGGCGATGTGGTAGTACTCGCCGCATTCGTTGTTCGACGTGATCGTCGTCGGAACGGCATTCTTCGTGCCGAGGTAGGGGCTCTCGCTGAACCAGGTGTCCGAGCCGACCAGCAACTGGTCGGTGATGGCCGGCACCTGCGTCGGGACCGGATTGGTCAGCGCGCTCCACCCCTCCACGTCGCGCCAGTCCATCAGCACGTCCACGGTCTGGCCGGGGCCGACGTCGATGTCGTACTTCTGGTACGACAGGTCCTCGCCGGCCGGCCCCTGCAACGCGTGCCCGTCCCGGTCGATCACCCGTTCGTCACTGCCATGGGGATGGAACGGGTAGTTCACGGTGCCGGCGTTCAGATAGCGGATGGTGGCGGGGAGGGGATTGGCGATCGCGTCGTAGGGCTTGATGTGGACGAATGCCGAATACGGCTGGGCCGGCAGCCAGGATGCGCCGTTCGGCGCGAGAGTGTCCGGCATGCTGCGTCCGTTGATCATGAAATACCGTGCGGTGTAGGCGCTCCAGGTGATCGGCTGGCTGCGTTCCACCGCCAGATGCACGTCGGGGTCGACCTCGGACAGCAGGAAGACGTAGTCCTGGCCGACGGTGAAGGCGGAATCGGCGCGGTCGTTGACCTGCGTCGGATGGCCGGCAGGACGGACGATCAACGCTCCGTACAACCCCATCTGCACCTGCTTGTCGACGTCGGTGCCGCTCTCGTAGAGGTATGTTCCCGGGCTGCCCGGGGTGAACGTGTAGGTCACGGAGCCATTGACCGGGGCTGCACTCTGCACCAACGACGTCAGGGACCCGCCCGGATCGAACTGCGGTTGAGCCGGATTGCCGTTGGCCTTCACCGCCTTCTGGCCGGGGAAGATGATCGAGGTGGCCTCCGGGAGGCTGTTGTGCAGGACCACGGTGACCGGTTGACCCGAGGTCACGCACAGGGTCGGCCCGGGCAGTTGGAATCCTCTGCTGCTGTTGCCGTAGCTCCACATGTAGATGGAGTTGCCGTCCGGGGTGGAGGCGTAGCCGTCCTGCGCGGTGAGCGAGAAGGTCTGCTGCGGATCGGTGTCGCAGACCGTCCCGGCGGTCCCGGCCGCGGAGGCGGCGGGCGCGACGATCAGCATGGTGCCGAGGACGAGAGTCACGGTTCCGGTGACGGCGCGAATGCGCCGGTGTCTGATGATGCTGGCGAAGTTCATCTCTGGTGTCCCTCTGCCGGTCAGGTGTTCTCGACGGTCTGGGCCGGATAGGCAGTGGCCGATCCGGCGGCGTGTACACGGATCTCGGTCATCATGCCGCCGTATCCGAGACCACCGCCGTTCTCGAGGTAGGAGTACTTGCGGTCGTAGAGCAGGTAGGTCCCCGGGGCGTCGGGGGCCGTGAAGATGACGTCCCGGCTCTCGCCGGGGCCGACGTCGACCGTATTGGTGGTGATGTAGTTGGTCGTGCCGTCGCGGCCCCTGAGGAGGCTCGCGTCCTTGGCGACGATCTGCAGATCGATGTTGTCGACGGTCATCGAGTGGTTCTGATAACCCAGATTGGACAGTCGCAGCAGCACCTTCTCCTTGGTGTTGCAGGTGATCAGCGACGAGATCGGTTGGTACTGCAGACGTCCGGCGGCACTCGATGTCGGGTCGCCATTGGGGGCGAGGGTATCGGGATACGCCCGGCCGTTCAGCAACCAGAAGCTCGGATCGAAATCGGTCCAGTCGTTCACCTGGATGTGGGCGTCCCGGTAGTGGGCGGCCGACCAGAGCTCGGTGATCATGTAGGCGAACTCGCGGTCGTACCGCGTCGATCCGTCGCCGTCGTTGTAGGCATACTTCGTCCCGATCGGGTTGCCGGCAATGGCGATCCGGTTCTGCTTCGGTCGGACGAAGACCATTCCGGTCATGCCCATCTGCACGTGCTCGACGTCCTCGAAATGGCAGTGGTACATGTAGGTTCCGGCATCGTGCGGGCGGTAGAAGTAGGTGAGATCCCGTCCGACGGGAACCGCCAGGGACAGCTCGGGCACACCGTCGAACAGCGGGATCGCGTTGACGAACCCGTGCCAGTGCAGCGTGTGGCCGTCGAAGAGGTCCGGCCGTTGCTGCAGACCGAGGTTGGTGAGGGTGATGTAGATGTCGTCCTCTTCGTCGAAGGACATCATCGGCGCGCTGATCTGCGCCTTGCCGCGTTGCGCGGCGACCCCCGCCGACGTCATTCCGGTGACGTTGCGGAATCCGAACACGTAGGTGTTGAAACCGCTCGGGGCCAGGGCATCCGGGAAGAACGGGGGGTCAGGCGGCGCATCGGCCGGCATGGCCACCCAGCCGTCGGTGCCGACCAGGTGGACCCGCTTGACCGGGTGGACGACCGCCGCGGCCTGGAGTGGGGCCGCCGCCGGGCGTGGCCCTGCTGCAGCTGCGGCCGCTGCGCTGCCGGTGAGGAGGTCGGAGCCGACCATCGAGCCGGCCAGGGCGACACTCCCGCCGACCAGGAACGTGCGCCGGGAAATCCTCTGTTGCGGAACGATTTCGGTCACTGTGCGCTCCCCAGGGCGGTGGATGTCAGAGCAGTGGATGTCAGAGCGGTGGATGTCAGGGCGGTGGAGGTGGGTGCTCGTCACGGGGTGACCTGGTCAGCGCCCGCGTCGACGTGAGCGGGTGACCCGGAAGGCCTGGGCTGGCCGTCGACGTCGAAAGCCGGCGCGAGGACGGGATAGGTCCAGGTGCCCCAGGTCACCGTGGTCTGCGTGGCCCCGGAAGCGAAGGCCGGCGAAGGTGGTGTCGTGGCCAGGTGGTAGTTGCCCATCAGGGATGGCGGCAGCAACTGCGCGACGATCGTGGCCGCCCGGAAGGCCGGGTAGGCGCGGGACGCCAGGATGTCAACGGTGACGTCGTAGGTGGAGACGAAGCCGGGGTCGACGCCGACCAGATTGGTCGGGCTGGCAACGGTGCCGATGCCATCCTGGAGAAGGGAATTCGTCGGCGTCAGGAGCGCCCCGGGCACATCCACCACACCCATGTCCCAGTTGTTGGTGTCGTTGACGGTGCCGTCCGGCAGGAGACCACCGATCCCGGTCACCCAGCCACCGTCGAACGTGCCTGCCCTGTTGTCCGAGAAGATGTTGTTCAGCAGCGTCGGCCGGCTGAAGATCGTCGTACCCAGGGTGGCCGCTCCGGGGAACTGGTTGGTGTTCATCAGTCTCGCCTGGAGCAGATCGCTGTTCGATGCGGTGGACAGGCCCGCGGGGGCAGGCTGTCCGTCGCTGGTCACCGCGGTAGCCGTGGTCAGGTTCTTGACGATCGTGTTGTTGACGACGTTGACGAACGCCGCGTCGTCGAGCGCGATGCCGCCGCCCTCGTGTGCCGAGATGTTGTTGGCGACGATGTTGTTGGTGATGTTGATGGTCCCCGGCTTGGCCCTCGATACGTGGGAACCACTGACCTGCAGCAGCCGGATGCCGCCGCCATCGTCGCTCGCGAGATTCGCCTGGATGATGTTCGAGTCGATGGTGACCGGACCGGACCCTTCCGACAATGCGGTGGGCACGGCCGGGAGTTCGCCGGCGATCATGATCGCCCCGCCCTCGTCGTAGGAGGAGTTGAACCACACCCGGTTCCTGGCGATCGTGCCGCCGCTGGAGCCGCCGCCGTTGTCGTTGTAGCCGAAAGCCGAGATGGCGCCGCCGTATTCGGCGGAGAAATTCCCGCAGATCGCGTTGCCGGTGATCTGGTAGCCGTCGCTGCCGGTGAACAATCCGATCCCACCGGCCAGGTTGGTGCCGCCGTTGTCGCGGATCTGGTTGCGCGCCAACACGAAGTTGTAGTTCCGGTTGTTGCCGACGTATGGCGTCCCGAGCCGGACCGCTCCGCCGTAGGACCCGCCGTTGCCGCGGATGATGTTGTCCGTCAGCTGGAAGTTCTGCACGTTGCTGTGGACGTACACGCCGCCGCCCTGGGTGACGAGCGCGCCGGTGGCGCCGTAGGGGGTTTTGATGCCGCCGGTGAGCTCGTTGATGTTGGCCGGGAAGTCCGACTGTGCGCCGCCGGTGATGGTGAACCCGTCCATGGTGAGCGGATAAGAGTTCGGGACCGAGACGCCGGCCGGGTCGTCCAGGACGGTCACCACCGCCGCATCCGGCACCGCAGGATTGCCCGAATACCGCAGCCTGCTCAGCAGGGTGATCCAGTTCGTGCCGCCAGGGTTGTCGGGATTGAAGCCGGTGCCGTCGATGATCGAGCCGCGGACGAAGGTTCCCGAGGAATCGAAGCCGCCCGGGCCGACACCCTGGATCTTGACCTGATGATGGACGATCAGATTCTCGGTGTATTCACCCTGCGGATCGTTGGTGGTCTGGTCGTTGGGCCAGACGACGACCAGCCAGAATTTCTTGCCCGCGGTCGGCTGGGCTGCCTCCAGTGCGGCTTGAATCGTCGAGAACGGCTTGCCCGGGCCGACTTCGGCGAGGGCCGGGGTGGTTGCCGCCTTGCCGGCGTTGGTCGCCGTGGCCAGGTCGAGCACCTGGATGGTGAGTCCGTTGACGCTGCTCAGGCCGGTGGTGCCGTTCTTGATCGAGATGGTCTGCGGACCGGCGGGTGTCGTCGACGGCACGGTGAAGACGATCTGGTGGTCCGACCAGGTGGTCGCTCCCACGGCGGCACCGTTCAGCGTCAGGAGATTCTGTGGAGTGGCCGAGCCGAAATTCGAACCGGTGACGGTGACGGCTCTGGTGTCAATCGGCGTGTTCTTGCGTACATAAGGACGGTCCACCGCCAGGACTTGCGGGGTGGCGGTCCCGAGGTCGCACTGGGTCGGGTTCACGGTCGTGGTGCCCGGGACGATGGCCGTGGTGGCGACCTGGGTGGGTGCCTCGTCGGTCACCGTGAAAAGACCGGGCCAGGCCTGGAAATTGGTGGCGATGGTGCGGAACCTCGGGTTGTAGTCGGCGTTGAGCGCCCCCGGCTGGCCGGGGTCGTTGCCGACGAAGCGGTACATGTTCGGGCACGGCCCGGCTGGGACCGGGCAGTTGTAGGTGTCGGTCGACGGTTCGAGGGCTTCGTACAGCCCGTTGAAGTCGGTGTGCGTCGTGTCGACCAGGCGACCGGACCAGTCGTACAGGCCGACAGGCACGTAGGGGAGCCCCTGGGCCTCGCCGTAGTTCACGCTTCGCTTGTCGAGGGTCAGCCCGAGGTCGTTGAGGGTCAGGCCCCAGAAGTGTGTCGGGATCGGCACATCCGTGAACAGGTTGAAGTTCGGCGCAGTGGCCTGTCCGGCCCGGACGGTCACCAGCTTGTCGTTGCACATCGGCTTGGACTGGCCCTCGAACGGGCTGCCGCCGCCGGCGAGGAACGGCTGATCGGTCACGTGGACGATGTGCGAGGCACCCACGCAGGCAGAGATGATGCCGGCCTGCTGCGCCGGGGGCTGTGCCGGCGTCGGCTGGTCACCGGGTGGGGTGTTGTTGGCGATCGCCGGCGTGCTCGGCGGGTAGTTCTGCTGCGGGAGATAGCTGTCGCCGTCGAAGACGTTGACGTCCTCCTCCTTCGTGACCTGGTACATCGGCTTGCCGTCGACCGGGTCGGTCGGGATCTCGACCGAGACGATGTAGTCGGCGGCCGGTAGGTCCTGCTCCTGACCTGCCGGGAGCTGGGCGTAGAGGTCGAGACCGGCCGGATTGTGCACGGTGTCGCTCGGCGGATACAGGTTGATCTTCGACGTCGCGAACCCGTAGTTGCCGTTGACCGTCTGCGACGCCGCGCCCGGGGTGGCATCGCTCGGGCCGACTGCGACGCCCATCATCGGTGCCTCGACGCACATCGCGTTCGCCGCGCTGCCCGCGGGTGGAAGAGCCTGCTGGTCGGTCAGCGGCTGCCCGTTGTACATCCGGGCCGTGCACCCGCGTGGTGGCTGCCATGTCTCGGAGGTATAGGCCTCCTGGACCTCGGGGCCTTTGACCAGCGCACCGGCCACGGGATTGGGGATCGAGGTGCCCGGGTTCGCCGGATCGTCGATCTGCGCCGGCTCGATCTGGCGCCCGGACTTGCAGTTGGCGGGCAAGGTGTTGGCATCACACGCTTTCGGCACATACAGGTGCACGGGCACGCCGCTGATACCGGGCTGGTAGGGCTCGGTCGCGGAATAAGCGGCGTCCAGTTCGTTGCGGGTGGTGTCGTAGGTGACCGTGCCGACGATCCCGCCGTTGGTTCCGGCCGAATAGGGCTGGACACCCCAGTCGATCCGGCCGCCGAGGCCGATGATCGGGAGGAAGTTGACGTCGACGAGGCTGCCCAGCCTGGTGGTCGAAGTCGTCTCGTTCTCACCACGGTAGGTGATTCCGGTGGTGCGGTAACGGGTATTGAAGGCCTCCAGGACCAGCCACTTGCCCATCGGATAGGTCTCGCGGATGTCGTAGGCCCCGCTCTCCCCGGTGATCGTGGTGTTGGTGGCCTGGTCCATGAGCGAGTTGTCCCGTTCGCGGACCGTCAGGGGGAACGACGGGACAGCCTTCTCCCCGGGGTCTTGACGTCCGTTCGCATTGGAGTCGACGAATACGTTGCCGTAGAGGTGCGTGAACCATCCGACGATCATCTTGTTCCCGACGTCGGTGATCCCGCCGTCGGCGACATCGACGTTGAAACTCCAGAGGATGTAGTCCTGGTCGTCGTCCCAGATGGACAGCTGGTAGGTACCGTCGGGAACGTTCTTGATGTCGAACGATCCGTCGACATTGCCGCGTCCGACGTAGATCTGGGCGTCGCCGGCGCCGAGATCGGACAGTGCGATCCATGGTTGTTTGATCGGCCCAGCGAGTTTCGCTCCCGCGAATCCGGTCTCCGGCACCACCTGCCCGTTCTGGCCACCGACGTACGGCAGACCGGCGACGGCGACTCCCTTGATCTCACCGGTCGGTGTCGGATGGTTCCGGGTCGGCGGCGGTACCAGGATGGCCTGCGTCTTGACGAACCCGAACTGGACCGACGGGACGAGCTCGGCGCCCTTGGTCTGCTCCGTGTCGAAGCCCGTCGCGCCTTCCTGGCTCCAGATGTCGTGATCGTGGCCGCCTTCCAGGGTGGTCGTCTGGACCCACTGGTAGGTCTGCCCGGCGACCGGCACCGGCGGGGTGATGGTCGCCGCGTAGCGGTTGGTCCCCATGTTCTCGATGCGGATCAGCCCGGTGGCGTCGCTGGTGCAGCGTCCTGTCGAACTCGGGTCGATGATCGGCTTGTTGGCGGCGTCGAAGGCGATCGGCTGGTCGTGGTGCGCCGCATTGTCGGGATACAGCGTGGTGCCGTTGGGCGTGTGCATGTACATCGTGCACAGTGCATTGCCGTAGTAGTCGGTGCTGACGGTCCCGAGTACATCCGTGAGATGGGCCGTGAAGCCGGCAAGACCCCGTTCGGCATCGACCTCGTAGGTGGCGTCGACCGGGGCATTGTCGTTGAAGACCTGGATGCGCAACGTCGACAGCGGCAACGGCGTCGGGTTCATCTGCACCGTCACCGCGAGGGTGCTGCCGGCGCTGACGGTGAAGTGCGATCCGTCGATCTTGAAGTTGTCGGCGGTGACCGAGATCAGGTACTTGCCGACCGGGAGGTTGGCCAGGGCCTTGGTCAGGTTGAGATCGGACTCGTTGCCCTGGGCCATGATTGCGGCCGCGCCGGAGGTGTTGCGCACCGAGGGCCACTGGCAGGTGTCCGCGTAGGCAGGGTCCGGGTTGCCGCCGGGAGCGGTCGCGGGAAGGCAGGCGGCGGTGCCCTGATTGGCGATCGTCCCGGGATTGCCCGTGTCATCCTGGTTGATCATCCACTTGTAGTGCGGGATCGGGTCGCCCTTGTGGACGAATCCGGTTGCCGGCCGCACGGTCGCAGCGCTGCGGACCTCCAAGGTGATGGCTCCGGTCGCGGAGGCACTCGCCGCGTGGGTGACGGGCGGCGACACGGTCAGAGCCCGGGTGGTGCCGGCGACGCCCAGCAGGAGCAGCGCCGCTGCGGCAACCGCCAGTTCCCGGCGCAAGAATCCTCGACGACGTCCCATGATCGCTCCTTTGCGTCACCGGTGCCGATGCACCGCGAACCATGCGAGATCAAGGTGGGGGATGACGGGAGGTAAAGGTCGGTTCATGACGAAGTTGTCATGAACCGGTAGGCATCCGAGGTGTTCGGGAGCTGGAATCGGCCGCTGGCCGGACAGAAAACTACGTAGGGTGAACCGAACGTCACCAGACGTGGCTTTTCGGCGCCAATTGCCTGAAGTGTCCAATTTGTGCTACACAGACCGTCACGGCGGGCCAACAGGCTTGCCGAGTCGCTCTGCTCCCCTTGTTGGTGGCCCATGAGTCACGTACTGATCGTGGAAGACGAACCGCATCTGCTGCTGCTCGTGACACGGTTGCTCAGCGCCGGTGGATATCAGGTCAGCCAGGCCGCCGACGGGCGATCTGCTCTGAAATCCGGCACGTCCGTCGCCTTCGACCTGATCATCCTGGACCTCATGCTTCCCGACATGCGCGGTGAAGACGTGCTTTTCGAGCTACTCGGTGAGCGTCCGGACACCAGGATCCTGGTGCTCTCGTCGGTGACCGACCTCGCGCGGCGGGTCGGAGTTCTCGACCACGGCGCGGTCGACTTCATGGCAAAACCCTTCGCCGGAGCCGAACTGATGGCGAGGGTCCGGGCGCGCATCCGCGGTAGCGATGGCGAACGGGCCGGCTCGATCCGTCGGTATCTGACCGGCGCCGGCCTGGAATTGGATCTCGAACGACACGAATTGATCATCGATGGGCGACGAATTGATCTTTCCCAACGGGAGTTCGCACTGCTGGCGCACCTGCTGCACCGAACCCCTGCCGTCTGTACGCGCCAGGAACTCCTCTCGGACGTGTGGGGCATGGCCTTCGATCCGGGAACCAACGTCGTCGACGTCTACATGCGTCGGCTGCGGGCCAAGTTGACGATGAGCCGGATCGAGACGGTGCGAAATGTCGGATACAGACTCGTTGCGTGTTAACTGGCCGCTCGGCTGCGGGTGGGTGCTCTTCGCTGCCGTCAACGCATACCTGACCTTCCTCTGGGCCGGCGCCGAGACCATTCCCTACCATTTGATCTGGGCCAGTTTCGCCTTTCTGTACGGGCTCTACCCCTGGCCGAGGCCAGCGGCGTTGACCGCCTTCTGGATCATCACCGTGGTGACCGGCACTGCTTTCGTCCACCATGCGATCGCCGGGATCATCGCGTGGTCGGAATGTTCGGAGATCGTCCTGATGGGGGTGATCCTGGCGCTTCTCATGTGGCACGTCGAGCGTCAGCGAGCCACCCGGCGCACCCTGGTGAGGCTGCAGCGCGAGGAGCTGGAAAGGGCACAGAACCGGGAGTTGCGGTCGCGATTCGGCACCCATGAGGTGCGGACCCGGTTGGCGATCGCCCGCGGATTCGTGGAATTGATCGGCGCGGCGACGATCGAGAGCGAAATCCGCTCCGATGCGCACCTCGTCCTCGGCGAATTGGACAAGGCGTCCGTCATGGTCAGCAGCCTGCTGACGCTGGCGCAGGTCAGCGAACCGAGCGTCCGCGCGCCGATGGACATCAAGGCCCTGATCGAGACTGCACTGCACCGATGGGTCAGCAACGCAGACCGGCAGTGGACGTCCTCCGCCTTCCAGGGTCACGTCGCCGGTGACCCCGAGCGCTTGGAGGCCGCCCTCGACTGCCTGATCGAGAACGCCGTCAAGTTCACCGAACCCGGCGATTCGATCGACATCTCCTGCACTGTCGTCGGCGGGGCGCTCATGATGGCCGTGACGGATTCGGGCGCCGGCATCCCCCCGGACGAGATCGATCGGGTATTCGAGATGTTCAAGACCTCCAGGACCGCCGGAGAAAGGGCCGGAAGCGGTCTCGGCCTGGCTATCGTCAAGGCCATGGCGGAGGCGCGAAGGGGTTCGGTCTCGGTGCAGAGCACCCTGGGCGTAGGCAGCCGATTCACCGTGCGGATCCCGCTGGGCGACGGCGAACTGGCCCCGGCCCCGTCGCTGCCCGTCCCGACACCCGCCGGCAGGACCTGACCAGCCGGTTTCAGCGGGAAGGCATTGCCCGGCGTAGGACCGACAGGCCGGCGCCGGTCAGATCTGCAAGGGCTGCCGTGCGGCCGGTCATCGCCAGGACGAGTGACAGGATGGGGCCACTGACCTCCGGGCCGGTCCCGTGCCGCCAGTCGGTGTCGGTGGCCACCAATTCCACACCGGCGATGCGAGACTTGGCGCCGATCAACAGGTTCGAGTTCTGGTAGAAGTCGGCCGCCTGGCGGGTGGTGGTGACCGGCGGGGCGTAGTCGATACCCAGTGGCCGCCGTATGTCTGCGCCGTGCACGACCAGTTCCCCAATCCAGGAGTCCACCGGTCCGGGCGGCGCGGAGGTGTCGTCGGCATGAGCGGTGAGCTCGGCCAGGGTCTGCGCCGGGGTTCCCGCGCTCTCCCGCGCGACGTCCTTGGCGATCATCTTGTTGAACTGGAAGCCGGAGGCCACGAATTTGCCGAAGAACTTCGGTGGCGTCTGCTTCGTCAGCGCCACGACGTGGGCGAGAGTCTGATGCACGTTCCACTCCGGGCACAGCGAGGCGGTGTGCCACTGCTGCTCGGTGAGGGACTGCAGGTCGTCGATCAGCGAACGCCGTTCGGCGTGGATGAGGTCCCAGGTGCTGTTGGCCATTGTGTGTTCTCCTTCGACAACGCCGGTATGGTGCCCGCGGCCGAAGACGCCCGCGCATCGATAAGACGGCTCACGATGACACAAATCGACAGGCTCGGCCCAGATGGTTGTCCCCATGCCTCGAGTTGTCCACATTTCTGATCGCGGGCTTTCGGTCTCGGTGGGTTGTCCGCAGGCTGGCGGGCGTCGAAGGGTGTTGGCCCTCCGCGAGCGGCTGGGGGTGGTGGGTGTGGCGTTGGCTCGGACGTGGGCAGTCGCGTTGGCGGGGGTGGCCGGTCAGTTGGTGGCGGTGGAGGCTGATCTGGCCAACGGCCTCCCTGCGGTGACGGTGATCGGTCTGGGCGATGTGGCGGTGACGCAGGCCCGTGATCGGGTGCGTTCGGCGATCGTCAACTCGGGTGCTAAGTGGCCGGAGCGACGGATCACGCTGGCTCTGTCGCCGGCGGCACTTCCCAAGCGGGGCGCCGGTTTTGACCTTGCATTGGCTATCGCGGTGCTGGCCGCGGCTGAGGTGGTCCCGACGCGGGCGGCGGGGGAGATGGTGCTGATTGGCGAGCTCGGGCTCGACGGTCGCGTGCATCCGGTCCGCGGGACCTTGCCGAGCCTGATGGCCGTCAAGGCGGCCGGACGGACGTCGGCGATCGTGCCGGTGGCCAATCTGGCCGAGGCGACGTTGGCGACCGGGGTGCGGGTCCGGGGGGTCGCCTGTCTGGGCGACCTGGTTGCCTACCTCAACGGTGAGCGCGGACGGTTGATCGATCCGCTGCCGCCGATCCGTGCAGTGCCGAAATCGTTGCCGGACATGGTGGATGTGCTCGGTCAGCCGGAGGCGCGGCGGGCGCTGGAGCTTGCTGCGGCCGGTGGCCATCACCTCGCGATGATCGGGCCGCCAGGCGCCGGCAAAACTATGCTCGCGGCCAGACTTCCTGGTCTGCTGCCGCCGTTGAGCGAGGAGGCGGCGCTCGAGGTGACGGCGGTGCATTCGGTGGCGGGCAATCTGGATGACGAGACCCCGTTGGTCACCCATCCGCCTTTCATCGAGCCCCACCATTCCGCATCGCTGGCCGCGCTGGTCGGTGGCGGTTCCAGCTTCATCCGCCCCGGGAGCGTCAGCCTCGCGCACCGGGGGGTGCTGTTCCTCGACGAGGCGCCGGAGTTTCGTCCGACGGTGTTGGATGCGTTGCGGCAGCCGATGGAGTCGGGGGCGGTGCTGTTGGCGCGGGCGTCAGGGGCGGTGCGGTATCCGGCGCGGTTTCAGTTGGTGTTGGCGGCGAATCCGTGTCCGTGTGCGGCGGCGAAGGATGTGGACTGCACGTGTGCGTCGGGGGTGCGGCGTCGGTATTTGGCGCGGTTGTCGGGGCCCTTGATGGATCGGGTGGATATCCGGGTGGATCTGGCGGCGTTGGATTTGCGGGCGTTGGTGTCGGACGAGGCGGATCAGGAGTGTTCGGCGGTGATTGCGGTGCGGGTGTTGGCGGCGCGTGAGCGTGCGCAGCATCGTTGGGCTGGAACGGATTTCACGACGAATGCGGAGGTGCCGGGTCCGGTGGTGCGCCGGTTGTGGCGGCCGGGTCGTCGGGAGGCGGCGTTGTTGGATCGGGCGGTGCGGGTGGGTCGGTTGACCGGGCGGGGTTATGACCGGGTGTTGCGGTTGGCGCTGACCAGTGCCGATCTGGGTGGGCGGGAGCTGCCGTCGGAGACTGATGTGGCGACGGCGCTTGCTCTGCGGTGTGGGGAGAACGCGTGGTGAATCATGAGTTGTGGCCGGCGGATGAGTGGGGGCGGCCGGTTCCCGGGACCGTCGGTGATGGGGTCGGGGGGGCCGGGGTGCTGCCGGTCGGTGCGGATGTGGCGGGGGATCCGGTGCGGCGGGGTTGGGCCGGGTTGTTGCGGGTTTTCGAGCCGTCCAGCGGCGACGTCGTCGATTATGTGTCGCGGGTCGGTCCGGTGGCGGCGTGGCGGGCGATCAAGGAGCGGCGGGCGCCTCGGGCGGTGTTGTCCCCGACGGCGGCCAGGACCGAGAACCTGACTCCGGCGCAGTTGGAGGAGTTGGTGGATGTCGATCTGGCAGCGGCGGCGGGGGTGGGTGCTCGGATCATCGGGCCGGGGGATGCGGAGTGGCCGGAGGCGGCACTGGTGGCGTTTTCGATGGCGACGGCGCGAGGGACGAAGTATTCGGTGGCGCCGGTGGCGTTGTATGTCCGGGGCCGGCCGTTGGCGGATTTGCCGTTCGGGGCGTTGTCGATTGTGGGTTCGCGGGCGAACACCGCTTATGGGCAGCGGGTGGCGGCCGATATTGCGATGGGGGCGGCGGATGCCGGGTTCACGGTGATCTCGGGGGCGGCGTTCGGGATCGACACGGTCGCGCATCGCAGTGCGTTGGCCTATCCCGGTGAGTTGCCGACGATCGCGGTGTTGGCGTGCGGGATCGATCGGGCGTATCCGGTGGCCAATACGGCGTTGCTGGATCGGATCGCGCAGGTGGGGTCGGTGATTTCGGAGTATCCGCCAGGGTTCTCGCCGGCGCGGCATCGGTTTTTGGTGCGGAATCGGTTGATCGCTGCGTTGTCGGCGGGGACGGTGGTGGTGGAGGCGGGGCGTCGTTCGGGGACGTTGTCGACGGCGATGGCTGCGTTGATGTTGGGGCGGGTGTTGATGGCGGTGCCGGGTCCGGTGACGTCGGCGTTGTCGGTGGGTTGTCACCTGTTGTTGTCCGATAGTTCGGCGGTGTTGGTGACCGGTGCGCAGGATGTGCTGGCTGCGGTGGGGCGGCGTGGTTCGGTGCGGCTCAATGCTGGTGTGGGGCAGCCTGGTGGTGACCCGATGCCGGCGGGTGGCGTGGTTCCGGCGGCGAGAGTTGATGGGGGAGAGCGGTATCCGACGGATGGGTTGGATCCGGAGGTGGCCCGCGTCTACGAGGCGTTGCCGTCCCGCGGGGCGCGGACCGTCGGTCAGCTGTCGGTGGAATCCGGGCTGCCCGCCTCGGAGGTGATGGCCGGGCTGGCGGTGTTGGAACTGCACGACCTCGTCCGCCGGCACGAAGGACTGTGGCGTCGACGACGAAACAGCGAAGATCGATAGAACCCGCTTTCGAACTCACCGACGACGACCACCTGTCGGGTAAGACTCCAACCAGCCGAATATGAGCAGGCCCACTATGATGCTCTCGACCGAGGGCAGCAACCTGCAAGGGAGCCGTACACAACCTCGAGCAGGTCAGTCCGAGCGGGATGTCGCGCGCGAATTTCCGGCTTCGGCCATGACCTCGATCCGGCACTCGGCAATGGTTAAGAGCATCGATATTGCCCAAACAGACTTAGCAGCAGCCGAACTCACCCGCGCAACATGGTTGGCCGCCCGCGAGGTTGCTGCGCGCTCATCGAAGAACTCGCCGCCCGTACGGCGACCGCTTCGACGACGGACACGATGACCTGCTTGCATGACTCGAGGTCACCCGCTCACGCAGATAGCCTCCAACCTTGACGGCCATGAGAACGGACCGGGGGTGATCAGGCAGTCGTCGAAGGTGCGTAAGTGAACGTACAGATATACGACGACCAGAACCAACAGGGCCAACGAGGTAGCGATACGCCCGAGCCAATGTCGCCACCATGACGGCCCTGGGGGACCACCGTCAGTTTCGGCCCGGTCCAAGTCCTCGTTGGCCTTCGGCCAGTCAGAGGAGGCGTACCTACTGACCGGAGTGGCGATTGTCTGGTCCCACACCGCGAAGCCACCATCGACGTATCGACCAATCACATAAACCTTCCCCACCCGCAGGACAGCAGCACAGCCGGACAGGGCAGCACGGCCGCAGGCAGGGCAGAACGCGGCACCACGGGTGACGGCGGCGTTGCATTGCCAGCATGGGACCGACCCGCCGACGGTCGCAGGGTTCGTCACCATCGGAGTCTGGCATCCGAGAACCGGCGTGCGCCATTCGACCGGGTGGCTTTGCCGACCCGCATGCCGTGAACGAACTGCGCAACTGTTGAGGCTGTAAAGATCCCGTTCCGAGCGCAATTCAGGCGACTACCGGTATGCCCGTTCGGTTCAATCAAGCCGCACAGTCCTTCAACGGCGCTGGTAGCTGGAGCGCGGGTGGGCGATCGAGATCTCCTTGGCTACGTCTATCGTGGGGGCTGTGCACCTGCATGATGAGATTCCGTGGGGACCATCGAGGATCGCTTGGCCGTCTGCGCAGCCTATGTACGCGGCGGCGCGTCGCTGGCGGGACGAAGCATTGATAGGAGACCGGAGCCTGTTCGACGGCCGCCGAATCGATGGTGTGGCTGCGGTGAACGAGCTGATCGCCTTCTTCGTGAACAATCCGGACACCGGATCGGGCACGTTTGCCTCCAAGCTGAAAGCTCAACTGGCCGATGCGGGTGACGACGCGATACAGGTCGCGGCCGAGCTGCTCTACGTGCATGCTCTGGTGGCTTCCACCACGACGTGGTCGGCCAGGAGCAAGGCCGAGTTGGTCAACGCCGTTACTGGGTTCCGGGCGTCTGGCGTCTCGCCGATGCCGCCCGATCTCGAAGTGGCTCTGGCCGGCGGCGCCGCGGGCACTGGGCGGGCCTACCTCAACTACCGCTGGAAGATGTTTGCTTACCTGATCGAAGTTTTCGCCGCGATCAAGCGGTTGCCCATCGACGGCAGGCAGTCGGCCTTCACTTCTCTCGGGGAATTCCGTCGCGCAACCGCCGAGGTGGACACGCAGTCGGTGTGGACCCAGGAGTATGCGCTGCAGCATCTACTTTTCCCCGATGTCGCACCGCCGATCCTGAGTCGCAATGACCGCGCCAAAATTCTCTCCGCTTTCCCGGAGGCCGGAGAGGACATCTTCGAGGTGTGCGCCTCGTTGGAACCCAATGTCGCCTACGGCGCACACACCTTCGTCAATCCGTACCTATCCCCGCTTAAGCAGCGCTGGAACCCTAGTGACCAGGAGACTTTGTACGGCAGGTGGGCAGCCAAGGTTGCTGGCACGGTCGACCTTGACGTCGAGGAACGCAATTATAAGATCGAGCGGCAACCCACATTCGAGTCGGCAGCTCAAGCTGCCGCCCGCGGCGACAATCCATACAAAGAGCTGAAACTCGCGCTCTCCGGCTTTAACGTGGTCGACTTCCGCGTCACGACAAAGTTTCTCGCCTGGGCCGAGTCTGACCCGGATGGGTCTGGCGCCGCCCTCGTCGACCTGTGCACCGATCCGGGACCGGCGTCGATTGACCGTTTCCTTTCTCACGTACCGGTGGAGAACCTGCCCGGCCCGGGTGCCCGTCTCAGCGTGGCGTCGACCCTGCTGTTGGGATCGGCCGCTGCAGATCAGCTGCCGCCCTGGCGGGACACCGCCGCCAGGGCGACGTGGCGGCTCACTGGAGGATATGGCAGTGAGGCTGCAGCAACAGCAGGCGAGGTCTACCTGCTCTGGCTGGAGCGCCTGGACATGATCATTGCGGCTGTCAACGCCGCCCCTGGCGGGGCAGTGCTGCGGAACCGCCTCGACGCCCAAGGGCTCGCCTATACGATGCTACGAACCGACCTGGACCTATCAGGCTGGACGGAGGAAGAAAGGGAAGCGTTCGGCTCCTGGCAACAGGGTCGGGTCACTCCTCCTCCACCGCCGTCAGAATCACGCAGTTCGGCACCCCAACTACCCTCAGAGACCCAGCTCTTGCCGGCCGCCGGGTTCGACGAGCTGGCGGAGCGTCTCTTCCTGGATCAGCAGGGCGTGGCGTGGCTGACCGAGACGCTGATCTTGCTGGAGCGGAAACGGCAGATCATTCTCCAAGGCCCACCTGGCGCCGGGAAGACCTACCTCGCCCAGCACGTCGCCGCCTACCTGGCGGGCACGAGCGCGCGGGTGACCACCGTCCAGTTCCACCCGGGCACGAGTTACGAGGACTTCGTCCAGGGACTGCGCCCGGACCCGCAGGACCCCACCCGCTTCACCGTTGTCGATGGGCCGTTGATCAAGATCGCCGACGCCGCCCAGAAGGAACCAACGAAGACCTTTGTGCTGGTGATCGACGAGATCAACCGCGGCAACATCCCCGCCATCTTTGGTGAGCTGTACTTGCTGCTGGAGTACCGCGACACACCTGTCACCATGCTGTATGGGGATCGCCGAAAGCTCCCTCAGAATGTGCTCCTCATCGGCACGATGAACACCGCCGACCGATCCATCACGGCGCTGGATTCGGCCTTGCGACGACGCTTCTACTTTCTGGATCTGCGCCCGGATCAGCCGCCGGTCGACGGGATTCTGCGCCGCTACCTGGACAGCCGGGCGCCGCATCTGATGTGGCTGGCCGACCTGCTCGACACCGCTAACCGCGCGATCGATGACCCGGACCAATACATCGGGCCAAGCCACTTCATGGGCGAGGTCGACGAGGCGTGGGCACGCCGCGCCTGGTCCTACTCAGTGATGCCGACCTTGCGGGAGCTGTATTACAACAACCCCAGTCGAGCAGACGCACTGGATTTCGACATCCTCCGTGAGTCCCTTGACTCTCACTGACACCTTGGAACTCGGGACAGCATTCGACAACCCGCTGCAGTTGATGGAGTCGCGCCGCTCCACCCCGACCCGACTGACGGCGCTGGAACGACACATGATGGAGCAGCGTTTTGAGGCCACGATCACCACCGAATCGAACGACACCTACCGCGTTCAGCCCGGCAGCGTCGTCGGCTCGCTGCGCATCGGAAACCGCACGGTGGTGGTCGAGCCCAAGCTCCCCATCGACCGGGTCCTGTTCATGACCGCTTACACCGCTGATCCGCATCGATGGCACGAGAGTTGGAGCAGCATCTCCAGTGCCGGCAGCCTCACCGACGGAATCGCCGCCCTGTTCCTGATCGCCTACCAGCGCACCGTCGCGCAAGCACCGCTGCGTGCCTATCGAACCGTCGACCGCGACGAACCCACCATGAAAGGCCGGATTCGGTGGCAACGTCAGGCCCGCAGACCCGGGCCACTCCCCGTCGCGGTCCGCTACCAACTGCACGATGATGACATCATCGAAAATCAGATCCTGCGGGCCACGATCCAGGTCCTCCGCCGGCAGCATGTCACCGACCACCTGGTCCGATCCGGACTCACCCGGGCCTGGCAGCAGCTACGGGACCTCTCGGCCCCCCAGATCACCCCAGAGCACATCGACCGCCTCACCTGGACCCGCCACAATGTGCACTACCAGCCGCTCCTGCTCCTGGCCCGCACCATCCTCCTCGAGACAATGCCCGACCTCGTCGTCGGCACAGTGCCCATCGTCGGGTTCACCCTCCGCCTCTACGACCTCTTCGAAAAGTTCGTCCGGTCCGTACTCCGCGAAGCTCTCGCCGCCACCAGTAATGACTTCCCCGACAACCCGGCCGAGCACCAACTGTTTCTTGACGAAAATCGTCGAATCAGGTTGCTACCCGATCTCGGCTACCGCACTGACGGAGCCTGGCGGTTCGTCGGCGACGTGAAATACAAGACCGACAGCGGAAACGGGCTCAACCCCGACCTCTACCAATTGCTCGCCTACGCCACGGCCACACAACTCTCCGCGGCCACCCTCATTTACGCAGACGGCCCAACGACCCCCAGAAGTCATACCGTTTCAGACAGCGGCACGGTGCTGCACGTTCGGCACCTGGATCTCGACCAGTCACCCAATTTCCTTTTACGGGACCTCCGCGTCTTGGCAAACGACATAGGGCCAGCCGGACCGTCCACCGCGTAGCGCTCTTGCGCTCGCAAAACGATTCGTCGGCCGACTGGGTGTGCTGACCGACAGGCACGCCCGTCGCTCGAACGCAGGCGATGTGGACGTAGTCGTTCCACGTGGGCTCGGTCAAGGAGAAGCTGCCCGGATGCCGGCCACCGTGGTCGGCTTTCGCCTGCGTCCTTGCCCACTGCGGCAGGGGCACGAGGCGCGTGTCCCGGTCGACCTGCGGTGTGGCTGACCTTATGCCGCATAGTTCGGTGGCGAGGCGGGTGAACCGGAGCACGTCCTTTAGGTCCTACTTGTCGACGGTCCGGTGCGCTCTGGCCTGGGGGGCCGCCGGACACAATCAACTAAAGCCTCAAGGCGCATGGTTGGGGACGAGTCGTTGGGCTGGCCGCGATTTTGCGGACCTGTGTGCGCCGTTCCCGGAGTGTCGGAACGGTGATCCCGTGTCGCGCTGCGACCACCCCGCTTCGCTGCTGAGATCCGCCGTCGAGCAGGCCCGCCCAGTCCAGGACCGAGACCCAGCTGGGTCGCCGCCCGGCTTGCATCACCATCACGGCGGCGGCGCGTTTGCCCGGATCGTCCGGATGGTTGGCGCGGTAGACGTCGTCGAACCACACAGGTCAGACCAGCTCCGGCACTTCGGCATGCAATTGCGCCAGCGACCTTGCGGTGCGGCCCCACGGAGCGGCGGATCATCGAATTCTTGGTGGCCGCCACGCCAGCCTGGAGCACCATTCGCGCACCGCCGATACCGACCGAGTCTGGAGCACTCGTCGCGTCAAGGCCTTGGGTGTAATTTTGCTCCCTCGACGACTCGCGAGCGATCACCCACAATTTTGACCGATTGCCGGCAGCAGACCTCCACCATCTGTTGAGCGTCGCTGGTTGTGCGGAGGATCTGGGCTGATCCGTCGTTGAGTTTGCGGCCGGGCTGGGCGGACTCACTGTGGGTAACCGATCCGGATTTTGTTCACCCGCATGTGTGGGACCGAGATCGGTAATCTTCTTGCGCTGAGATACAGCACTCTTAATGGAACTGGCCGCCGATGACGTATCCGACTGAGAAGCCCAGGGTTCGGATCTTCACCTGGATCATCCTGGTATTGAACGTGCTGTGGCTGATGCTCCTGATCGTCCAGCTCACCAATCTGAGTCATCCTGCCAATGATTGCCGGAGCCTCTCGCAAAGCACGTGCACGGCGGCCAAGGACATCGGGACGACGATCGGTGCCGGGCTGATCATCGGCCTCTGGGTCGCTATGGATGTCATCCTGGGGATCTTGTGGATCGTGACCCGCAAACGCCAACCACAGGTGATCTACATGAACGGGGCGCCACCTGCGCCCAACTGCGCTTCTCCGGATCACTCATTGCCGCAGCCCATCCCCTCCTACCGGGCTGTCGCAGTTGCTTCCCCGCAGGTCGCCCAGACCGCCGCAGGGTCGGTAAAGGCCAGCGGCGAACGGACGTTCGCGGTCTCCGGCGGTCAGCACCGCGGATCCGGGTCCGGCAGCACCGTGGTCCAGGTCGCCAGAGATCAGCAGATGACCTTCACCTGCGGTGGCACGTGGGGCCGAACTGTCCTGGCAGTCGACGGGCAGGTCGTGGTCGACGTCACCGGCGCCCAGACCAGTTACCGGGTCGTGCGCGCCACCGGGCAGCCCCTGCATTTTGACGTCGACACCGACGGAACGTGGACTATCTACTTACGCAAAGCGACCCGCAGCGAGGCGCGCTGAACCTGAGGGGCGGCCCCCCTACCTGGTTTCCACCGAACGCAGGTGGTTCAGAGTCCTTGGACAAGATCCCAGGCGAGCTGTCTGCTGATGCTTTGGCCCCTTGGAGCCAGCACATACGCGATCACGGGGGAGTGGGCCCATCGAATACCGGGAGCGGGACGGTCAGTGCCGCCGGCTTGGCCAACTGCGGCGGTCAAGACTCCGCGGATCGGTCTGCCGGTGGCCGACCGCTCTGGTCTGCAGCAGCTTTCGGATGCCCGTCGATCGTGGGCGCTCTACTCGCGATTTTGCCGGCTAGGGGGAGGGCGTTCGCGGATCCGCCGGGTTCGTGTCGACCCGCCGATCTCCTTGCTCACGCGAAAGACCAGTGTTAGAATTCGTCGGTAGTTGGTGCTATTTGTCCAATTTCAGCGCCAATCGATGTTTGCTTCTGTCGACAGTCTGCTCAGTGTTCTCATCGTGGAGGTACACCCGCATGCATGTTCAACGTCTCCGGCACGCTTGGTTGCGGAGGGCGCTCGCCCTCGTCTGCGCCACCGTTCTGGTCACGGGGTTGATGGCGTCCCTTCCGACGACTGTTGCCGCGGCGTCGATTCCGCCGGCACCTTCGGCGAACACAGCACCGGTTGCGAAGGCGCCGGCCGCTCCCGCGTCGCACACCATCACCTACGACTCGGGGTCGTTGAAGATCGACGGTCAGCGACTGATGATCTTCTCGGGTGAATTCGCCTACTGGCGGCTGCCGAGCACGAGCCTGTGGCTGGACATGTTGCAGAAGATGAAAGCGAACGGCTACAACGCAATCTCGATCTATTTCGACTGGGCCTACCACTCACCGAAGTCCGGCGTGTACGACTTCGCCGGCGTGCGCGACGTCGACCTGCTCCTGGACATGGCGCAGCAGGTCGGCCTGTACGTGATCGCTCGTCCCGGCCCCTACATCAACGCCGAGACCGATGCCGGCGGCTTTCCGTCGTGGCTGATCAACGTGGCCGGCAAAGGCCGAACCGACGCTCCCGACTACCTGGCTGCCGTTGATCAGTGGATGACCCGGATCGATACCATCCTCGCCCGTCACCAGTTGACCAACGGCACCGGAACGGTGATCCTCGACCAGATCGAGAACGAGCTGTCCACCACCGGGACCACGCAGAAGAACTACATGCAGCACCTCTTCGACAAGGCGAAGGGCGACGGCATCACCGTTCCGATCTTCCACAACGACAAGGGCCGCAACGGTATCTGGGTGCCGACCAGTTCAACGGTGAGCGGCACCGTCCAAGGCCCGAACGATATGTATGCCTTCGATGGTTACCCAGGCGGCACCTGCAGCACCAACGCCACGGTGGGCAGTCCTTCCACCGCACCCGACTGGGGCCTCTGGGGCGCCGGCGGGGCTACCGGCGGTGCATCAGCATCACCGAACACTCCGGGCTTCGCCGCCGAATTCGGCGGTGGCTGGTTCGATTACTGGGGCAGTCAGGGCACCTACGACTGCACGGCGCAGCGCGAGGGACCGGGTTACGAGCGGGTGTTCTACGAGACCAACGTCGCGAACGGCCTATCCATCCAGAACTTCTACATGACGTTCGGCGGAACCTCCTGGGGCTGGCTGCCCGCCCCGGTGGTCTACACCTCCTACGACTACGGCGCCGCGTTCAGCGAGTCGAGGCAGATTCGACCGAAGGCGACGACGATGAAGGAACTCGGCCTGTTTCTGCAAAGTGTCGATGTACCAACGGATCTCACCAAGAGTGAGGTGATCACGCCATCATCGACAGCGGTCAAGGTCTACCACGACGTCAACGCCGAGACCGGTGCGCACCTGTACGTGGCCATGCACAACCCATCGAGCGCCACCACCAACGACACCTTCACCTTCCCGATCACCACCCCCGACGGCAGCTACACCATCCCGCAGGCCGGTGCCCTGCACCTGAACGGCCAGGACTCGAAGATGCTCGTGTCCAACTACGCCCTGGATGGTCAGCACCTGGTCTACTCGACCTCCGAGATCATGACGCACTTCGCGCGATCCGACGGAGGCACTGCACTGTTGTACGGACGCAACGGCGAAACCGGGGAGACCGTGCTGCGCTACACCTCGCAGCCCACGGTCCAGGTCCTCGCCGGCACGGTCAGCTCGACCTGGGACACCACCAAGGGGGACCTCCGCCTGGACTACACCCACACCGGGCTGGCTCAGGTCAGGATCTCCGGAGGCGGCCGCCCGACGCTCACCCTGCTGCTGGCGGATCAGGACACCGCGGACTCGTTCTGGCGTCAGGACACCGTCGCCGGCCCGGTACTCGAGCGTGGTCCGGAACTCGTGCGCACGGCCACGGTCGACGGTTCCACCCTGAAGCTGACCGGTGATACCTCGAACGCGTCGGACCTGCAGGTGTGGGCCCCGAGCGGTGTGACCGCCGTGACCTGGAACGGTGCGACCGTCCCGGTGACGACCGGCCCCACCGGCGATCTGTCGGCCACCAGACAACTGTCGGCGCCGCCGGCGGTCACCCTCCCCGACCTGACCCAGGCGACCTGGTCCTACGCACCGGGCTCGCCCGAGTCCGACCCGTCGTTCGATGACGCCGGCTGGACCGCCGCCGATCACACCACCACCACCAGCACGACACCGCCGCCGGCCGGCGCCCCGGTGCTGACCGAGGACGACTACGGGTTCCACCAGGGCGATGTCTGGTACCGCGGTAGCTACACCGGCACGGCCGCAGCCACCACGCTCGGTCTCAACTACGGCGCCGGTGGAGCAGGAATGCTCCAGGTGTGGCTCGACGGGGTCTACCTCGGCCAGAACGTGCTACCCAGCGGCGTGTCCGCGCCACCGACCACCGGTACGGCCAAGTTCACCATTCCTGACAGTCTGCGGACCGGGAACCACGTCCTCGCGGTGATGGTGCGCAACGACGGCCACAACGAGGACGGGGGCGTCAACGATGCCTACAAGGAAGGCCGAGGCCTGATCTCGGTCACCACCACCGGTGCCGCCGGCACCGTCACCACCCCGATCTCCTGGAAGATCCAGGGCACCCTGAGCGGCGAGGACACACCCGATACCGCACGCGGCAGCAACAACGTCGGCGGCTCGTACGGTGAGCGGAACGGGTGGTACCTGCCCGGGTTCCCTGACTCCAGCTGGACAACGACCACGGTGCCGGCAGCCACGGCGATGCCCGGAACTTCCTGGTACCGAACGACATTCAGCCTGGACGAACCGACGGGCGTCGACGCCTCGCTCGGTCTGACCATCGGCAACCCGGCCGTCCCCCAGTCGACCGGGAACTATCGGGCGCTGATCTACCTCAACGGATGGAACATCGGCCAGTACATCGCGAACGTCGGACCGCAGCACACCTTCGTGATGCCCAACGGCATCCTGAACCCGAACGGCCAGAACACCCTGGCCATTTCGGTGACCAGTGACGGCGGGGCGGGCAACGGTCTCGAGGCTGTCGGACTCACCGACCTCGGCACCGTGGCCGGCGGCGTGCCGGTCACGATGAACACCGCGCCCGACTGGTCGGCAGCCGTCTACGGCACTTTGGCCACTGCGGGCGAGGTGTCGGTCGACAGCATGACCAGTGACGCCTCCAACACCACCAAGGGTGGAGACGTCATCCACGTGAACGCAGGCGTCACCAACCGCACGACGGCGACGGTCACCGGCGCGACGGTGACGCTGTCCACCCCGACCGGTTGGAATGCAATACCAACCGGGACAACCACCCTGCCCGACCTGGTCGCCGGCGACTCGAAGACGGTCAGCTGGACCGTCACCGTTCCGCAGGCAACGACGGTCGGCAGCTACCAGGTGGCGGCATCCGTCACCGCCCCGATCGGCGGGAAGAACGAAACCTCGGGGCGCACTTTGCTCTTCCCGGTCCGGAATGCGGGTGACATCTACATCAGCGACATGCCGTGGGTCTCCTCGATCTCGGGCTACGGCACCATCGGCCGCGACGTCAGCGTGGGCGGCGGGCCGCTGACCATGAACAGCGTCGTCTACCCCAAGGGTGTCGGCGTGAACGCGATCAGCACCGTGGTGGTCGCCCCACCCTCCGGGTGCACCTCGTTCACCAGCACCGTCGGTCTGGATATCGGTTCGGGCGGCAAGGGATCCGTCACCTTCGCCGTCATCGGTGACGGCGTCACCCTGGCCCAGACTGCGACGATCGCAGGCACTACGGCGCCGATCCCGTTGACCGTCGACATCACCGGCGTCACACAGCTCACGCTCACCGCCGGGGACGGCGGTAACGGCAACGGACACGACAATGCCGATTGGGGCAACGCCGAGATCCATTGCACGGTCCGAGCTGCCCCGACGATCACCATGATCAGCCCGCCGGTCGTCCCGGTGGCAGGGGGCGCCATCGTCACCCTCACCGGAACGGGCTTCGCTTCCGACGCCACCGTGTCGGTCGACGGCAGCGCGGAGATCACGCCGGCTTCCATCTCCTCGGACGGAACCTCTCTCGCCTTCGCTGCTCCGGCCCACGTCGGCGGGACCGTCGCGGTGACCGTGAAGACCTCCGCCGGGACCAGCACCGCAACTGATCTCGGCTATCGGGCTGCACCGACGACCACCGGCGTCAGCCCAAGCCACGGAACCACTGACGGCGGCACCGTCGTCACCCTCACCGGTACCGGCTACACCGACGACGCGACAGTCTCCGTCGATGGTGGCGCGCCGATCACGCCGACATCTCTGAGCGGGGACATCAACTCCAGCACGTCGACTCTCACCTTCACCGCTCCTGCGCACCCTGCCGGCCCGGTCGGAGTCGTCGTGACCACTCCGGGTGGCAACGCTGCTGCAGCGACGTACACCTACGATGGCCCCGCCAACCCCGGACCTACCGTGATCCCGGTGCCGCCGGCCCCGGTGTGGACGGATGCGTGTGGGGTGGACAACGGGTCGTTCTCCGGCTACGCCGACACCTCGCAGTACAGCTGGAAGGTCACCGACCATTCCCGGTTGGACGGAAAGGTCGGCATCGTTGTCACCGCCGCGGACGGGTTCGCGTTCCCGGCCGGCGCGCGGGTGCAGTGGACGCAGGCGCAGGACAATTCGCGGTGCGACGCTTCCATCACGGCAACTACCACAGCACAGACCTGTGCAGGTGCGGTCCCGGTGCCGGGGTCGTTGATGCTGGACGAGACGGGGATTCGGGTCGCGTACGTGTACGCGGGCGCGGTCACCGGGACGAAAGCCGGCAATCTGTCCAAGCTGGCACCTGGGCAGTATTTGATCATCGCCACCGCGGCCGACGGATCGGCGTTCAACGCCGTGCCGGCAGGGTGGAAGCCCTCGCCAACCACCGACGCTGACGGCAACATCGTCAAGGTCTCCCGCGTCGTGACCGTCCAGAGCACCAACTGCACCAGGACCAGCTAGAAGACTTGATATTCGGTCGCCCAGCACCGTGACCTGCCTTCCGTGCCGTCGTCCACTTGGACGGCGACACGGAAGGCAGCCTTGGACCTATCGCTTGTCGTTGGCCAGGTCATTGGCGAATTCGTCGACTTCCTCGACCTGCGGAGCCGAGTTGGAGGCTGCCTCGCGCTCCACGTCGTGGGTCTGCGCGTGTCGCCCCTCGGTACCACCTTGATCTGAATAGGGCTCGCGGTCGTCGCCCGTGCTGTGATCGTCGCTCTTGGCCATCTCGTCTCCTTGGAATGCCTGGGGTGCAGTGAAGTCGGTCGGCTGACGTCGACCTCCCTCCTGTTCCCCGGATGCCGCTCATGCACACGGACGGGCGGGTACTGGCAACATGGTCCGATCGAGCAGGCCGGAACACCCTCCAATCCGGCCCTGGAGCCGCGTTCGAGTTGTCACTCGTCGTCGCTGGGCTTCGACTTGGCTTTCCGTCGGAATCGGATGGGTAGTCCGCGAGCCTTGCGGTAGATGATGGTGGCGACGCCGAAGATGATTGCCGCTCCGCTCAGACCGACCTCGACGATGCTCACCCCGACCGGCTGGCCCGGCGCCCGAAGGCCTCGACGGCCAACGCCAGTTGAGGGATCGGCATACCGAGACGTTAACCGCGCCCTGACCCGCCTTCAAGGCTCGGTGGCAGCCATGAGACGAGCTACGGGCGCGGATATCGAGAGCGATATTTGATGTCGATGCAATTGGTGTCGGATGGCTGAAAGAGGCGATGCCGGGACTAAGCCATCTGGAGTAGGCGCGGCTAACGATGCTGTCTTATCGCTTCCGTCGCGCCGTGTTTTTAGCGTGTTAGTGTCGACGACACTGATCAGCTATGCAACGGGGAGTCCAATGGCACGTAGACGCGTCGAAATCATCAGCAGCGACTTGACGGGCAAGGAGATCGGGCGGCCGGAGGAGGTGGCAGAACTCCGGGTGCTCAAGCACCCGCTGATCGACGCGCCGGTCCGGCTCGACGCCTACGTGCTGGAGGTCGCGGGGCTGGAGAACAGCCAGCGGGACCTGGTCACCATCGAGTTGGCGTTGCCCAACACGCCGCCCGAGCGGATCGTGTTGGACCGCGAAGTCTTCGACAAGCTGTTCAAAGTCGATGTGGCGCAGGTGTTGTCCGACGCGGACCTGTACGAGCAACCAGAGGTGGGCGCGGCACCGAAGCGAAGGTCTCGGTCGGCGGACGGATCGGGCAAGGCGTTCTCTGCGACCCCCGGCATCGGCCGTGAACAGCGCGAGGCGATCAGGACCTGGGCCAACGCGAACGGATTCACCGTCGGCGATCGCGGCCGCATCGCGGCCAACATCACCCAGGCGTTCGAGGCCGCGCACCAGTCCTGAAAGCACCAGTCCTCGAAGCTCACCAGCACTGACTTTGCGCAGGTCGGCGCGGCACATCTGCTGCGCCGACCTGTGGTGCACAACACCGCTGGTCAGAGGCAAACAATGGGTCGGCCATGCGTCTCTTGGACGTGGCAGAAAGCCACTCCGAGGCATGAGGACCCCGACCGGTACTCGAGCACCGCGAACACCCGCACCAGAGCAACGAAGGATCTACCGCAATGTCCAGCGTTCTGAAGTCGATCGCCGACCGCCGCACCATCTCTCGTCGCGAGCGCCGCATGTGGCGCATGATCAACGATTCCACCTCCTCGATGCGCAACGAACTGATCGAGATGCGTGACAGCCAGCGCTCCTGCAGCCACTCCTGATCGTCATCACCACACTGCTGATCCTCACGACCGGCTGAGATCTCGGGCAGGTCGAGCGCGTTGCGCTTGACCTGCCCGCCTCGGTCGCGCACCGTCGGCAGCATGTCCCGCCGACAGTCCACCGAGTTGACGATCGACGGGCTTCCCACCGATCTGGCCCACACACTGGACGACTACCGGCGCTACCTGACTTCCGAGCGGAACCTGTCGGCGGCGACCGTCGCCGGCTACACCTCCGATGTGGCCGGACTCCTCGATCACCTCGTCCGGCTCCGTCCCGGCGTGCCACTGTCAGCCGCCGATCTCGACCTGGCAGCATTGCGCAGCTGGCTGGCCCGGCTGAGCGCGACCGGCGCAGCGAGAACGTCGTTGGCGCGCCGGGCTGCGGCGGCCCGCTCGTTCACGGCGTGGACCGTGCGCGCTGGTGTGGCCGCCGTCGACTCCGGCGCTCGTCTGACCTCTCCGCGCGCTCATCGCTCGCTTCCGCCGATCCTGGAGGCGCAGCAGGCCGCCGCGATGCTCGACGTGGAGGAGTCGGACGCTGGAGAACCGCCGAACGGGGCAATCGTGCTCCGCGACCAGGCTGTGCTGGAACTGCTGTACGCCACCGGGATCCGGGTGTCGGAGCTGACCGGCCTCGACCTCAACGACGTCGACCGGCGTCGTCGCGTGCTGCGGGTGCTCGGCAAGGGATCGAAGGAACGGACTGTGCCGTTCGGCGTACCCGCCGACCGTGCGGTGGGGGACTGGCTCGATCGTGGCCGTCGAATGCTGATCACCGAAACCTCTGGTCCAGCAATGTTTCTCGGGCTCCGCGGACGGCGGATGGATCCGCGCGCCGTCCGTACCCTCGTGCACGCAAGGACCTCAGCGGTACCGGGAGCACCGGACATCGGCCCCCACGGACTACGGCACAGCGCGGCCACTCACCTGCTCGACGGCGGTGCCGACCTGCGGGCGGTGCAGGAGCTGCTCGGTCACGCGAGCCTGGCCACGACGCAGATCTACACCCACATCTCCTCGGAGCGACTGGCCGCGGTCTACCGGCAGGCGCACCCCCGCGCCTGACGAGGCTGCCGACCCAGCCGAACACCGGCGAGAGCGACCTGCCGATCGGCAGTGCGGCTCACCCACCCGCCCACGGCAGCAGCCGGACGCGAAGCCCGCTGAGCAGCCCCATCGGATCGAGATAGGAACCGTCGGGCAGTCGGGCTCCCCAGTGCAGGCAGGTGGCCGGGGCGCAGGAGGCGTGACCGGCCTCGAGCGTGCCGATCGGAGTTCCCGCCACCACCTGCTGACCGGCCTCGACCAGGGCGGTCACGGGCTCATACGTGGTGCGCAGGCCGATCGGATGATCGATGGAGACCACGCCGCGGCCGGCCACCATCCCGGCGAACACCACCGTCCCGGCCCCGGCGGTCCGCACCGAGGCCCCCACCGGAGCGGCCAGATCAACCCCTCGGTGCCCGGGCCCATATCGCGTCGCAGGTGGGCGGAACGGGGTCAGCACCACAGCCGGCCCGGCGACCGGCAGCACGAATCGACCGGGGGCCACGGCTGCGGAGACGAAGACTTCGGCGGCCCCGCCGACCGTGCCCGCCGCGGCAGTTCCGGAAGACGCACCGAGTCCTGACAGCACCACCATCTGCAGCGTCACCAGAAAGCCCGCGCACCACCGCCGCAGCCGAACCGTCGTTCTCCACATCGACCGATACTCGCCCGCACGGGCCACGTCGTGACGGATGGATTTGGCGGATGTGGACAATTCGAAGCATGGGGACAAACTCGAGGCTCGGGACAGGGAGTCCGGCGTCAGCGCTGATCGCCGATTCACACCCTGGGCGCCAGGTCACGTAGTCTTGTCGGGCGACCGATGTTCACATCGGCCGACTACGCACGCCCTTTTGCCGCTGTGGACTTCTCACCGGAAGGTTTCAGCCCACCGCACCGGCCGGCGAGCACCGTGGTCCCGTTTCCGGGCATCGGCTGGATCTTGCTCAAAGACCCAGTGGATGACACCGGTCCCGGGTGGTGCACACCGAGGACGTCAGGGCGCACGACCGCCGGTCGAGCGCGACAACCGAAGCAGCGCAACGCAGAACGATCCCGAACGGGACTGCGTGCGTGCAGATCAAGAAAGGACGGCTGGTCTTCATGGCTGTCGTCACCATGCGCCAGTTGCTGGACGCGGGTGTCCACTTCGGACACCAGACCCGGCGCTGGAACCCGAAGATGAAGCGATTCATCTTCACCGAGCGCAACGGCAACTACGTCATCGATCTTCAGCAGACGCTGACGTACATCGACAAGGCGTACGAGTTCATCAAGGAGACGGTCGCCCACGGCGGGACCGTCCTGTTCATCGGCACCAAGCGCCAGGCGCAGGAAGCGATCGCCGAGCAGGCGACCCGAGTCCAGATGCCGTACGTCAACCAGCGCTGGCTCGGTGGCATGCTCACCAACTTCCAGACCGTGCACAAGCGCCTTCTGCGCCTCAAGGACCTCGAGGCCATGGAGGAGAGCGGTGGCTTCACCGGCTTCACCAAGAAGGAAATCCTGCTGATGACCCGCGAGAAGGACAAGCTGGCCAAGACCCTGGGCGGCATCCGCGACATGACCAGGGTTCCTTCCGCCGTGTGGATCGTCGACACCAAGAAGGAGCACATCGCCGTCGGCGAGGCTCGCAAGCTGAACATCCCCGTCGTTGCGGTGCTCGACACCAACTGCGACCCGGACGAGGTCGACTTCCCGGTTCCGGGCAACGACGACGCCATCCGCTCCGCAGCCCTCCTCACCAAGGTGGTGGCCGAGGCCGTCGCCGAGGGTCTGCTGGCCCGTTCCGGTGGCGCAGCCGTCGCCGCCGGCGAGGAGCCGCTGGCCGAGTGGGAGCGCGAGCTGCTCGCCTCCGGCACCGAAGCGGCTGCGGTCCCCGCCGCCGAGGAGATCGTCCCCGAAGCGATCGTCACCGAAGGTGCGAGCACCGAGAAGGTCGCCGACGCCGAGGTTGCCGACGCCGCGACCGAAGGCAGCGAGACCCCCGCGGGTCTTGCTTCCCTGAACTAGTCAGCAGGTGCCGGGCAGCCCCACGCGGGCCGCCCGGCACTGCTGTGTCCGGCCCACCGTAGAAAAGGAAGGATTGCGCCACAGATGGCGAACTACAGCGCTGCAGACGTCAAGAAGCTCCGGGAACTGACCGGGGCCGGATTCATGGATTGCAAGAAGGCATTGGAGGAGAACGAAGGCGACTTCGACAAGGCCATCGAGTTCCTCCGCATCAAGAACGCAAAGAACGCGTCCAAGCGTGCCGAGCGGACCACCGCCGAAGGCATGGTTGCCGCGTCCGGCAACGCTCTGATCGAGCTGAACTCCGAGACCGACTTCGTCGCCAAGAACGACGACTTCCAGACGCTGGCGAACAAAATCGCCGCCGCCGCCGCCGAACTGTCCGGCGACGTGACGGTCGAGGCGGTGCTCGCTTCGCCGCTCGGCTCGCACACCGTCGAGGCAGAGATCACCGACGTCGCCGGCCGATTGGGCGAGAAGCTGGTGCTCAACCGCGTCGCCAAGTTCGACGGTCAGACCACCGTCTACCTGCACAAGCGTTCCGCCGATCTGCCGGCCGCCATCGGCGTCCTCGTGCAGTACACCGGTGACGATGCGGAGGCCGCCCGCGGCGCCGCCATGCAGGTCTCGGCCCTGAGCGCCAAGTACGTCACCCGCGACGAGATCCCATCGGAGATCATCGAGCAGGAGAAGCGCATCGCCGAAGGCGTGGCGCGCGAAGAGGGCAAGCCGGAAGCAGCCCTGCCCAAGATCGTCGAAGGCCGCGTCAACGGCTTCTACAAGGCCGCGGTCCTCGGCGAGCAGGCCTCTGTGCGCGACTCCAAGAAGACCGTCGCGAAGGTGCTCGAAGAGGCCGGCGTCGACGTCACCGCCTTCGTCCGCTTCGAAATCGGCACCGTCGCAGCCCAGTAGTCCGAGCTCCGACGGTCCATCGCAACAAGCAGCACTGGCCGGCCCCACTCACCGTGGCGGCCGGCCAGTGGCGCATCCGGCGCCCGTCCGGTTCGTCCATCGGCGCGGGTTCGTGTTTCGATGGTCAGGATTTCTCGACTTGATGCCGGGCCCGTCCCGCGGCCGGGCGAAGATTGGACACCGATGACCGACCAGCTCTCCGACCGTCGACCGTTCTCCCGGGTGGTTCTCAAGCTCGGTGGCGAGATGTTCGGCGGCGGCCAGGTCGGCGTCGATCCGGACGTGGTGTCCGGTGTCGCCCGGCAGATCGCCGAAGTCGTCGGCGACGGCGTGCAGGTGGCCGTCGTCATCGGCGGTGGCAACTTCTTCCGCGGTGCCGAACTGAACAGCCGCGGCATGGACCGGGCCAGGGCCGACTACATGGGCATGCTCGGCACCGTCATGAACAGCCTTGCGCTCCAAGACTTCCTGGAGCGCGAGCACCACCTCGATACCCGTGTGCAGACCGCAATCTCGATGGGCCAGGTGGCCGAGCCCTACATTCCCCGACGCGCCGAGCGCCACCTGGAGAAGGGCCGGATCGTCATCTTCGCCGCCGGCATGGGGATGCCCTACTTCTCCACCGACACCACCGCGGCGCAGCGGGCGCTGGAGATCAATGCCGAGGTCGTGCTGATGGCCAAAGCGGTCGACGGCGTGTTCGACGCCGATCCCCGGGTGGTGCCGGACGCCAAGATGTTCGCCGAGATCACCCACCGCGAGGTGCTCGAACGCGGCCTGCAGGTTGCCGACGCCACCGCATTCAGCCTCTGCATGGACAACGCGATGCCGATCATCGTGTTCAACCTGCTCACCGATGGCAACATCGGCAAAGCGGTCCGAGGCGAGACCATCGGCACCCTGGTGTCGACTCCCCGTTCGCTCTAGCTCCTGCCCACGACGTAGGTTCGGTTACAGAAGCCACGCCGGCGACACCGCGCCGGCTGGGACGAAAGGCTCCAGCACAATGTCCGACCTGATCGACGAGACGCTGTTCGACGCGGAAGAGAAGATGGAGAAGGCGGTTTCGGTCGCCAAGGAGGATCTGTCCAGTCTGCGGACCGGCCGGGCCAACCCGAACACCTTCAGCCGCATCGTGATCGACTACTACGGTGCCACCACGCCGTTGCAGCAGATGGCCTCGATCACCATCCCGGAAGCCCGGATGGCCGTCATCAAGCCCTACGACCAGAGCCAGCTCGGGTCGATCGAGCGCGCGATCCGCGACTCCGACCTGGGGGTGAACCCCAGCAACGACGGCAACATCATCCGGATCATCTTCCCGCAGCTGACGGAGGAGCGCCGCCGCAGCATGGGCAAGGTGGCCAGGGCCAAGGGCGAGGACGCCAAGGTCTCGGTGCGCAACATCCGCCGCAAGGCCAAGGAAACCCTCGACAAGGCGGTCAAGGACGGCGACGCCGGCGAAGACGAGGGCGCACGCGCCGAGAAGGAACTGCAGTCCGTCACCGATCGGTACACGGGCTCGATCGACGAGCTGGTCAGACACAAGGAAGCCGAGTTGCTCGAGGACTGATGAGTTCGACCACTTCTGACGACGCGGCGCGCCCGCCGGTGGCGGTCTCGACACCGGGCGCCCCCACACCGGTGGCTCCCGGACCCGAGGCAGCGGCACCGGCGGCCTCGAAGGCCGGCCGCAACCTACCGGTGGCCATCGGCGTCGGTCTGGGCCTCGGGGTCGTCATCGTCGGCTCGCTGTTCCTGCTCCGTCAGATCTTCGTCGGCATCATCGTGGCGGCCGTCGTCGCCTCCATCTGGGAGATGCGCACGACGCTGGCCAATGCCCGCGGCATCACCCTGGCGTGGATTCCACTGGCCGTCGGATCGACCACCACGATCATCCTGAGCTGGCCGTACGGCCACACCGCGCAGGTCGTCGGCGTCGCGTTGACCGCCTTGGCCGTGATGGCCTGGCGCTTCCCGGCGGGCGCTGCCGGCTACCTCGCCGACGTCTCCGCCGGCGTCTTCCTGACGATCTACCTCGGGCTGCTGGCCTCGTTCGCAACGCTGATGGTCGCGCCGCACGACGGTCACGCGCGCGTGCTGGCGTTCCTGATCATGGTGGTCTGCTCGGACACCGGCGGGTACGCAGCTGGAGCGCTGCTGGGCAAACATCCGATGGCGCCGACCATCTCGCCCAAGAAGTCCTGGGAGGGCTTCGTCGGGTCCGTCGTCACGGCCACCGTCGGTGGGGCGTTGGCGGTCTCGCTGCTCCCGGCGCTGCATCACCCGTGGTGGCAGGGCGCAATCATCGGTGCGGTGCTGGCCCTCGTCGCGACTTTCGGTGATCTCGCCGAATCCCTGATCAAACGGGATCTGGGGGTCAAGGACATGGGGACGCTGCTGCCCGGCCACGGCGGCGTCATGGACCGGATGGATTCGCTGCTGCCGTCGGCCGTCGTCGCCTGGTGCCTGCTGAACCTGTTCATCCCCGCCTGACGAACTGTCCCTTCTGGACCCCCTTCTGGACCGTGCGCACGGTCAGCGGATCGGGCGCCAGTGATCCAGACCCGGCCCGTCGGCGCGGCAGGCGTAGTTGCGGCCGTCGATCCCGATGCCGCGCATCCGCTTCGACAGGCAACCGCCACCGTCGACAACCGCCCGCCAGGCAAGGGTTCTGTTGGCGAAGTTGGTCTGGCAGAACACATTCGAGCCGCCCGCCACGGTGCCCTTGTCGCCGAGGTGCTGGCACGGCCGGCCGGCGACCGGCGCTCCCGGGCCGGGCGGATTCTGCACCGGCGCACTCAACGGCGGTGCGGTGGTCGGCGGAGTCGACGAGCCGCGGCTGCGCGAGGTGGGGGTGGTCGGCGTGGTCGGGGTCGGACTCGCGGAGGTGGTGGGCGTCGAAGAGGTGCTGGCCATCACGGTCACCGTGGTCATGATGACTGCCGGTTTCGTCACGGCTGCCGGCTTCGTCGGTGTCGTCTCCGCGGTCGCCTTGGGGGTGGTCTTCATCGACGGGGTGGTGAGCCGGGCCGGGCTCGTCGAGGCCACCGGGATCGATGCGGTGGCCGGGGCCGGTGCTGTGGCGGTCGGGGGCGCGGAGGACGCAATCGGATCCCCGCTCAGTGGAACACCGTCGCTGCCCAGGCCTGCGGGGTCGTCGCTACCGACGTCCTGGCTGATCGCGACGCCGCTGGACGAGACCACCACAGAGGGCGACGGGGTGACCTGGGATTGAGATCTGGCATGACTGCCGATGGTGATCACCGCGCCCACGAGCACTCCGACCGTGATGCTGAGAGCGGCTGCGGTCAGCGTGATGCCGGTTCCTCTACGCACCGCGCCTCCTGCCTTGGCTGGGCTCCGATACCGGCTCCGATGGCCGGCGGGATCGACCTGATCAGAGAAACTCTGGCACACGGGTACCGTTTCGTTGTGCCACGACGCTCCCACCGACCGGACCGACGGGCGTCCCAGGCCCACTCCGGCGACGCTGTGGACCGCCCGATCGGGCTCTCCGGATGGCAGAGCCGGAGGTCGACCCGGGATGGTGATTTCCTCGTGCGCACGACCCCGGGAGCCGCTTCCGGCAAGGGATATCGTTGCCCCGGGTGCCAGCAGGTGATCGCCCCTGCGACCCCGCATCTGGTGGTCTGGCCGCAGTGGACCCCGGAGGGCGAGGACGGCGTCGCGAGCCGCCGCCATTGGCACAGTTCCTGTTGGGAACGTCGGGCGAGTCGCGGAGGGCCGGGATCCCTCTCCTGGTGATCTTCCGTCCGCACTGTGTCGGTCATTCCGGTGCAGCCGACGTCGTTGGTCTGTCTGGGAGCCACTCTCGACCAGCTGGGCCCATCACCGACGGCTCCGGAGAGCCTCCGGCCCGCCTCGCAGTCGGTTCGTGTGGCAGGGTTGGACGGGACTGGCGACGAGAGGGGACATCCGATGTCCGGCGAAGCGACAGACCGCATTCCGGTGACAACAGGGACGATGACGGCGAAAGGGTCCTCGGTGACCGGGCCGGGTGGGTCGGCGCTGCCCAGCTATCCACGGCCCGAACAGCTTCTCGAGACCGTCGGCGGAGCTGCGGTGGCCATCCGCGGTCTGACCAAGGTCTACGACGGACGCCCGGTGGTCGACCACATCGATCTGGACGTGCCGGTCGGTTCGTTCTTCGGCCTGGTCGGACCGAACGGGGCCGGAAAGACCACGACGCTGTCGATGATCACCGGCCTGCTCCGCCCGGACGAGGGCCGGATCATCATGGCCGGCGTCGACGTCTGGGCCGACCCGGTGACGGCCAAGACCAAGATGGGTGTGCTGCCCGACGGTCTCCGGCTGTTCGAGCGGTTGTCCGGCCCCGAGTTGCTGTCCTACCTCGGACGGCTGCGTGGGATCCCGGCCGACACGGTGACTTCGAGGGCGAAGGAACTCATCGCCGTCCTCGACCTCGACGAGGCCGGCTCCAAACTCGTCGCCGACTACTCGACCGGGATGCGCAAGAAGATCACTCTCGCTGCCGCGCTGCTGCACGCGCCACCGATCCTGCTGCTCGACGAACCGCTCGAGGCCGTCGACCCGGTGTCGGCCAGGGTGATCCGCACAGTGCTGAGCCGGTACACGGCGGGCGGCGGCACGGTGATCTTCTCGTCCCATGTGATGGCTCTGGTCGAGGACTTGTGCAGCCACGTCGCGGTGATGGGGCACGGTCGCATCGTGGCCAGCGGAAAGGTGGCGGAGGTCCGCGGGTCGGCTGCCAGTCTCGATGACGCCTTCATGCATCTCGTCGGCGCCGACGACGTCGCGGAAGGAGGCCTGGAATGGTTGGGATCTTCGCCGGCCTGAAGTGGCGGCTGGTCAGCAGCCGGTTCCGGGCCGCCAGCGGCGCCACCAAGGGCTGGCTCGTGGTCGGGTGGTGCGTGGCCGTGCTCGCGCTCGGGCTGGTGGTGTTCGGGTTTGTCGCGCTGCGCACCAATCCCGCCCTCGCGAGGACTGCTGTCGTCTCACTCTTCACGGTGCAGATGCTCTCGTGGGTGCTCGCACCCCTGGTCGCCTTCGGGCTCGACGAGACGGTCGACCCGGCACGGTTCGCACTGCTTCCCCTCACGACGGCGACGCTCCAACGCGGTCTGCTGGTGTCCTCCCTGGTCGGGTACCTGCCGGTGGCGAACGCGGTGGTCATGGTCGGCGCCGCGATCGCGCTGTCCACCACCTGGGCGTTGCTGCCCATTGCACTGATCTGCGCGGCGGTCCAACTACTGCTGTGCGTGATCGTGTCCCGGGCGGCCTCCGCCTCGATGGCCGGTCTGATGGCAGGTCGGCGCGGCCGGGACCTCGGCATGGTCGTCGGATCGCTGCTCTTCCTCGTCTACATCGGGTTGTCGTTCGCGCTGAACCAGACTGCATCCTCGGCCAGCTCCAACGGTTCGTCAGCAATCGGTTCGGGGATTACGTCGCTTTCCCGAGCGTTGTCCTGGGGTCCGAACGGTGCCCTGGCCACCATTCCCTCCACGCTGCACGATTCCAACTGGGGCCGTTTGCTGGTCGCGTTACTGACGCCTACGGCCGCTGTGGTAATCGGATGGTGGTGGTGGGCAACAGCTCTCCGCAAGAGCCTGACGACCCTGCCGTCGACGACGGAGGGTTCGGCGCCGTCGGACGGTAAGGCCTCCGGCACAGCCGTTGCGTCCTCGCTGCGCGGCATGGTGTCCCTCGTCATCGCCCGGGACAGACTGCTGACCTGGCGGGATCCGATGCGCCGGATCCCATGGATCATCGTCGCGGCGCTGGCCGTACTCTGGCCACTGCTCGTCGTCAGAGGCCACGGAAGTCTGTTCGCCGTGGCGTTTCCGGCGGTGATGATGGGGCTGCAGGCCGGCAACCAGTTCGCGGTCGAGGGCACCGGCCTGTGGCTGCACATGGTCGCCTTCGCCGACCGCACCCGGGCCAGGGGAGAGGCGCTGGGGCACGCGATCTTCGTGCTGATCCCGGGGACCGTCATCGTGGTGGTCGCCGTGTTCCTGCAGGCCATCATCCGCGACGACCTCGAGTGGGTGCCGGCTGCGCTCGGGCTCTGCCTCGCCCTCATGCTGGGGTCGGTGGCCTTCAGTGGATATGTGTCCGCACGCCTGCCCTATGCGATGCGGCAGAGCCGGAAGTCCATGTTCGCCAACAGCGTTCCCGGTCAGAAGGGTCGCACGATGGGATCGACGCTGGTCTCGTTCGGCGGTGGGATCGTCGTGGCACTACCGGCGTTGGTGTTCCTGGTGCTCGCACGGGCGGTGTCGCCCGTGTGGGGTTGGGCGGCGTTGGTGGTCGGCCCGATCAGCGGCATCGTGGCCGTGGTGCTCGTGTCGAACCTGACCGCGTCGGCCTACCTCAGTCGGACGCCGGAGATCCTGGCCACGGTCGCCGTGGGCGACCGCAGCTGAGGCCCGACGGCTTGGGCTCCCATCCCGATCGGGGCTCGATCCCGATCGGGGCTCGATCCCGATCGGGGCTCGATCGGGATTGGGGCTGGACCGATCCGGGCTCAGCGGCCGCGGCCGCCGCGGATCCTGGTGCGCTGACCGTTGGTCGACTCCACCGCGACGGTCTGGGTGACCTCGTCATCGACGGCATCGGTGTCGTGATCGGTGATCTCGGTCGGCGGTGCCTCGTCCGACTGGATCGCGACGTCGGTCTTGTCGCCGTTGACGGTGTGGTCTTCCACGGCCGGCCCGGCGGCACCGTTGAGTTCGGTACTGCCGTTCAGGTCGGTACTGCCGTTCACGTCGGCACTGCCATTGAGTTCGGCTGCGCCGTCGATCTCGGCGCCGTTGGCCGACTCCGGATGGTCCTGCTCGCCGAGTACCGGGACCGGCAGATCGACCGGCGTCGGGCGGGCGGTGGGATCGGCTGGGAAGTCGGCAGAGACCGGGCGGCCTGCCTCGGTCTCGGGCGGGGTGATGATCGCCGGCGCGGAGCCGGCCAGCTCGCGGATGTGGTCCAGGTGGCCGCCGAGGGAGTTCAACTGATCGGCCAGCTGGTTCCGTAGCGTCTGCAGCGTCTGCACGGCCTCGTCGGCGTCGGCCACCCGCTGGTGCGACTCGGCCGAGGCGCGGTTGACCAGCGCGTTGGAGTACGTGGTCGCCTGACGCATCAGCGTCTCCGACTCGTCCGTCGCGGTCGCCACCAGGTGTTCGGCATGAGCGGTGGCGTCGGCGACAAGCTTCGCAGCGGTCGCAGCGGTCGCCTCCTCCCGGTCGGTGATCACCCGGTTGGCCTCGTAGCGCCGCGCGGTGATCGCGATCTCGAAGTCGTCCTCGACCTGCGTGCGGTGTGCCAGGCTCGCCGCGTCCAGACGATCACGCTCGGCGGCCGTCTCGCTGGTGAGCGTGGCGGATGCGGCATTGGCAAGGTTCGTGGTGTTCTCGGCATTCGCCCTGGCCTCGGCCAGTTCCTGCTGGGCGACACGATGTGCCTCGGCCTTCTCCTGCTCGGCCATCGCGCGTGCCTCGGCCAGTTCCTGTTCGGCCTGCTCACGGGCCTGGGTGACCGTCCGTTCCGCTTCGGCGTTGGCATCCTGCAACAACCGCGACGCCTCTTCCTGCGCCTGGTTGCGCGTGTCCTCCGCCTCTGCCGTGGCCTCGGCGATCAAACCGTGAACCTGCTCCGCAAGCTGCTTGCGGGTGCGCTCACGCTCGGCGTCGAACGCCGCCCTGGCCTGGGCTGCCTCACCGAGCGACGTCTCGAGCTGGCCGCGGAGGCGGTCGGCGTCGGTCTCGGCCCTGGCCCGGATCTCGCTGGCCTCCTCCTCCGCAAGACGGATCATCCGCTGCATGCGATCGGAGAGATTGGCCATCGAGACCGGCTCGAGGGCGCTGCGGTCCAGCTGGGAGCGCAGCGTGTCGGCCTCGGCCTGTGCAGCGGCCAGCTGCGCACCCAACTCGGTCAGTCGTTGGTTGGTGGCGTCGCGGTTCGCTGTGGTGATCCGAAGGTCGTACTCGAGGCGTTCGAGGTGGGAGGTCACCTGCTCGGGCGAGTAACCGCGCCGCACGAGGTCGAACGGAGCTTGTGCGGGAAGCCAATCACCAGACGTCATGAAGTCCAGTGTTCCATCTGTTGCCGTTGTTCTGACATACCCCGGGCGTGAACTTTGCTGGAGTCCCCGGGTGCGTCACCAAAAGTCGATCACTCCCGACCTGGGGTGGTCGTCGTCGGCGGGTTCGGGGCGAGCCGGCGGCTCCACCAGCTCGATCAGCACCCCGCCGGTGTCCTTGGGATGCACGAAGTTGATCCGGGATCCGGCCGTGCCCCGGCGCGGGCTGTCGAAGAGCAATCGCAGGCCATTCGAGCGCAGCCGCTCCGATACTGCCTCCACGTCCGTCACCCGGTAGGCCAGCTGCTGCAGTCCCGGCCCGCTCCGGCCGATGAACTTGGCGATGGTCGATTCGGGCGTCAGAGGAGCCAGCAGCTGGATCTGGGCTCCGGAGTCGTAGGCGATCATCGCTTCCTCGACACCCTGGTCGGTGTTCGTCTCGCGGTGGACGAGCGCACCCCCCATCACTCCGGTGTGAAAGCTGATGGCGGCCTCCAGATCTGGGACGGCCAGGCCGACGTGGTCGATGCAGACGATGGAGGTGTCCAGGGGCAGGGTCATGGCGACCACCGTATTCCCGGCACCGGAACCCACGACTCCTGGGCAGGTCTCCCGACTCCCGGGCGGTGGGCCTCCCGACACGAACGGCCCGGTAGCGTTGCCGCTATGGGATCAACGGTGATCATTGCCGGCGCCAGGACGCCGATGGGTCGACTTTCCGGAGCATTGGCCGGACTGAACGCGGTAGCACTGGGCGGTGCGGCGATCGCCGGCGCGCTCGAGCGCAGCGGGGTGCCGGCCACCGACGTGCAGTACGTGATCATGGGCCAGGTGCTCCAAGCCGGTTGCGGGCAGATCCCGGCCCGTCAGGCCGCGGTGGCCGGCGGGATCGGCATGGACGTCCCGGCGCTGACGGTCAACAAGGTCTGTCTGTCCGGGTTGGACGCGATCGCATTGGCCGATCAGCTGATCCGCGCCGGCGAGTTCGACGTGGTGGTGGCCGGCGGGATGGAATCGATGACGGGGGCGCCGCACCTGCTGCCGAAGTCGCGCGCCGGCTACAAGTTCGGTGACGTGACCCTGCTGGACCACACCGACTTCGACGGGCTGCGCGATGCCTTCACCGACCAGGCGATGGGTTCCCTGACCGAGCAGCGCAACGACGCGGAGCCGCTGACCCGCATCGAGCAGGACACCTTCGCCGCCCGGTCGCACCAGCGGGCGGCGGCGGCGGTCGCCGGGGGACTGTTCGCGCACGAGATCGTGCCCGTCCAGGTCCCCGGTCGCAAGGGCTCCACCACGGTCGAGGCCGACGAGGGCATCCGCCCGGAGACCACCGTCGAGGTGCTGGACCGTCTCCGTCCGGCGTTCCGGCCGGACGGCACCATCACCGCCGGGTCGGCGTCGCCGATCTCCGACGGTGCGGCCGCCGTGGTGGTCATGCGCAAGGAACTGGCGCAGAGCCGCGGCCTGACGTGGATTGCCGAGATCGAGGCCCACGCCGTCGTCGCCGGGCCGGATTCGTCCTTGCAGCTGCAGCCCGCGAACGCCATCCGCGCCGCCTGCCGCAAGCTCGGGATCGGTGTGGACGCACTGGATCTCGTGGAGATCAACGAGGCGTTCGCGGCGGTCGGCATCGCTTCCGCGCGTGATCTGGGCATTTCCGAGGACAAGATCAACGTGAACGGCGGTGCGATCGCTCTCGGCCATCCGATCGGGATGTCCGGCGCGCGTCTGGTACTGACGCTGGCGCTGGAACTCGGCCGCCGGGGCGGCGGAATCGGCGTGGCTGCCCTGTGCGGTGGCGGCGGTCAGGGCGACGCGCTGGTGATCTCGGTTCCGCCGACCACCTGACGACGGGCTGCTAGGCGAAGTCGCCGGCCGACCGCCGCACCTTGGTGAGCAGCACGGACAGCTGCGCGGACTCGGTCTCTTCCAGGCCGAAGAGGCCGAAGTTGGCGCTCATCACGGCCCCGGTGGCGTCGGTCAACCGTTCCCGGCCGGCATCGGTGAGCTCGACCAGCGTGGTGCGTCGATCGCTCGGGTGCGGGAGCCGGCGGGCCAGACCGTCCGCTTCCAGCCGGTCCACGATGTTGGTGATCGACGTCGGGTGCAGTTGGAGCCGCTCACCCATCATCCGCATCGGCAGCGATCCCCGGCGGGAGAACGACAGCAGGACGAGCGCCTCGTAACGGGCGAACGTCAGACCGTGTGGTTTGAGGGCGTCGTCGACGCTGGCCTGCAGGATCTGCTGCACACGCATGATGTTCGTGACCGCCGCCATCGCGCCGTTCGGGCCGATACGTTCCGCCCAGGTCTCCGCGGCCTTGGCGATCGGATCGAACGGCAGCGCGCGGGTAGGGGCGTTGGAGGTCATCGGATGACGTTAGCAAGGGGCCAGGGCAGCGTGGCGTCACCGGCACTGTCGGTACTCCTGTGGCAGGCTCCGCTGTGTGTTCGCCCGTGTCGTTGTCGGTGCCTCCGCGTAACGTCCGGAAAGTACAAGCCAGACATCGCATCGACCGGAGCAGGCCACCGAACATGAGCACCGTCAACCCGTTCGCGCAGGGACCGGCCTGGCACACCGGCACCCTCGTCGGGTTCGACCTGGAAACGACCGGTGTTGACACCACCACTGACCGCGTCGTCACCGCCGCAGTGGTGCATGTCGCACCGAACGGTGAGGTAGTGCGGTCGCGGGAGTGGCTGGTGGACGCGGGTGTGCGCATCCCGGATGCGGCCTCCGCCGTTCACGGTGTCAGCACCGACCGGGTCCGTGCTCACGGGATGCCCAGCGGGCTGGCGATCCCGGAGATCATCGGCGAGCTCGAGCGGGCCTGGTGCGCGGGGCTGCCGGTCGTGATCTTCAATGCCCCGTACGACCTGACGTTGCTGGACGCCGAGGCGGTCCGGTCCGGGGTACCGCGGTTGTCCACCCGGCCTTGGTGGCCGTCGGCGTGGGTGGTCGACCCGCTGGTCATCGACCGCGGTATGGATCGCTATCGCAAGGGCAAACGAACCCTCGGGGCTACCGCCGAGCACTACCGGGTGGACGCCAGGGACGCCCACTCCGCGTTGGGCGACGCAGTGGCCGCCGCCACCCTGGCCAGGGCGATCGCTGCCGAGCACGATCTGCTGAGGACGGCGGACGCCCTCACCCTGCACAGCGCGCAGGTGGTTTGGCACCACGACTGGGCCGTGCACCTCCAGGCCCACCTGCGGTCGAAGGGCAAGTCGGAGGCGGTGATCGATCGGGCGTGGCCGCTACGAGTTCCCGTGGTCGGTCGGCACCGAGCGCCGGAGACCGAGGCGCCACCGGCTCGGGTCGGTCGTCACCGCGTTCCAGAGCCAACGGCCGGGGAGCAGGCTCGCGTCACCCGGGCGGCGTGACAAAATATCTTCCATGACCAGTCCGGACCGTCGCCAGCAGGCTGCACTGTCAGCAGCCTTCGCCGGCGCCATCGATCTCTCCGCCCTCAAGAACAAGCCGGCGCCCGCCGGTACGCCTGCGGCGCAGGAGAATCCACCTTCCCGCTACACCATCGACGTCACCGAAGCGACCTTCGGCGAGGTGGTGCAGGCGTCAACCGACATCCCGGTGGTCTTCGACCTCTGGTCGGTGCGTTCGGCTCTGTCGACCAGTCTGTCCGCCTTGCTGAACAAGGTGGTCGAAACCGGTCACGGCTCCTGGGTGCTGGCCAGGGTCGACGTCGACACCAACCCGCGCGTGGCGCAGGCCTTCCAGGCCCGTGAGATCCCGACCATCATCGCGGTGGCCGCCGGGCAGCCGATCGACGCCTACGCGGGTCCAGCTGAGGAGGCATCGCTGACGCAGTGGATCACCGCGTTGCTGGACGCGTTGCGCGACCGGTTGCCGGGCATCAGCGCCGCCGAGGCGGCTGCCGGAATCGAACCCGCCGGCCCGGAGGCCGAACCGGTGGACGACCGCTTCACCGTCGCCGAGGACGCGTTGATGGAGAGCGACTACGCCACCGCGCAGGCCGAGCTCGAGCAGATCCTCGCCGCCGAGCCCGGCAACGTCAGAGCCACCGCGGCGCTGGCGCAGACCATCTTCCTGGCCCGGACCGATCAGCTGCCCGACAACACGATCGGCGATGCGGATGCCGCGCCGGACGACGTCGCGCTGCAGTGCGACGCCGCCGATCTGCTGGTGGCCGGCGGTGAGGTCGACGCCGCTTTCGACCGTCTCGTCGCCACCGTCAAGCGGACCGCCGGTGACGACCGGACGAAGGCCAGGGAGCACCTGATCGAACTCTTCGGCCTGTTCGCCGCAGACGACGAGATGGTCAAGCAGGCCCGGCGCAAGCTGGCCGCGGCCCTGTACTGACGCGGATGCCTTGGAGTGCGGCCGTCAAGCGGGGTCAGCCCAGGCCCAACTGCTCGCGGCCAAGGTCGCTGAGCTCGGCGACGGTAGGCCGGCCCAGCCAGCCCACCTCGTAGTCCTCGGGGGCGAAGTCGCTCGGGCTGACGCCGGCCACGAACGCCTCGCCGCAGCGCCGGGCGTAGTCCGCGTTCTTCGGGCAGTCCGGCGAGGCCGGGATGTACATGACGTTGCCCCAGCCCTGCTGGTCGGTGACCGGTCCGACGGAGTGGATCATGTCGCCGTGCCACCAGACGGTGTCGCCCGGTTCCACCGACGGGATCGGTGAGAGTGCCGGCAGCAGGACCGAGTGATAGCGCCCGTCGATCGGCAGTGATTCGCCGTTGGCGGCGCCGCACAGGTCGGTGTCGTCGACATCGTCCTGCAGTGCGCGCAACAACAGGTAGGCCATCGCCTCTGGGATCGGGATCACATGCAGCACACCGTCTTCGGGGTGCATATCCGACAGTGCGGTCCACCCCTGGAAGGTCCGAAAAGCCGAGCACATGACGGTCGAAGCGTATTCGTCGACCTCGGTGCGGAAGGCGCCGTCCCACGGGTCGTACTCGGCGAACCGGCCGTCGAAGACGTGCCGGAACACCTGCTGGTAGGCCGGGAGGAGCCACCGCTCGACGGATCCGGAGTCGGTGTGCGCCGACAACCCCGAGGAGGTGGTGCCGGGGGCGCGGCGACGGACGCGGTCCGGGTAGGCGGTGTCGCGGTCGGGATCGAACCAGACCCGCCCCATCGATTCGTTCTTCCAGAAGCCGTTCAGGAAGCGCCGGGTGGCCGCCATGGTGGGGTCCTCACGCGCTTCCATCTGGGGCTTGGACCAGTAGATCGGGAAGATCGAAGGGCGGGCTGCGGCCAGTCCGCCGAAGACGCCGTCGTCCAGGTACTGGTACTTCTCGTCGAAGTGGTTCTCCTCGACGTAGTCGACCAGTTCGGCATCCCACTTCTCGGCCCGTCCCCTGGTGAAGGTCTGCTTGACGACGGCGCAACCGCGTTTCCGGATGGCTGCGACCGTGGCCGCCGGTACGGTGCCGTCCACGATGTCCTGCGCCTGCACGACCGGCCAGATTGGTTGTCCTGCTTCGCGTTCGGCCACGATCGAGGCCACCTTCGCCCGCATGTCCGCCTCGACCGCAGCGAACACTCCCGCGTAGTCCCCGATCCGGGCGCGGAGATCGGCCTTCGCGGCGGCGATGGCTACCGGGAAGTCCTCGGGAATCGGTGAACTGCGCCTGGTGGCGGTGGACGGGGACATCGGTGTCCTTTCGTTCGTCATGAGATGGTGTGTCTAGTTAGGATTCATTACTAGAACTGCTGGAAGGGTAGCGTCCCCGATGACGGGCGCGCAAGGCTCACCGGAGAAGGGACAGAGGCCATGACGGTCGAGACGCCTCGTACCGGCCTCCCGCGCCACGGTTTGCTCCGGGAGATCACCGACCGGGCGGTGTTGGATCAGGTTCTCGAGAAGGGTCAGGTGACCAGGGCCGAACTGGCGGCGGCCACCGGGATCTCGAAACCCACCATCTCCGAGTCGGTGCGGCGCCTGACCGACTCCGGTGCGCTGGCCGCTGCTGGCAGCCGCACCGGACTCCGCGGCCGCGTGGCGACGGTGTACGAACTCGCAACCGGGGCGGGCTGGGTCCTGGCCCTGCAGCTGGATCAGGCCGGTATCGGTTTCCGGGCAACGGATCTCGCCGGCTCGCCGTTTTTCGAGGGCCGACAACCGCCGGTGCGGGTCGGCGACGGCACGGCGCTGGCCACCTCGCTGCGGACGACGGTGCAGTCGGCCGTCGTTGCTGCCGATGGGCGGGGACCGCTGGGTGCTGTCGCGTTGTCGGTGGCCAACCCGGTCGATCCGAAGACGAGTCAGATCGTCGACATGCCGCACTCGCCGTTCCCCGAGGGCGTCATCCAACCGGCGCGGGTACTGGCCGGTCTGGTGGCCGCGCCCGTGCTGATCGAGAACGACGTCAACCTCGAGGCGCTGGCCGAGCGCCTTGGCGGGGCGGCGATGGGCGTCGACAGCTTCGCCTACCTGCACCTGGGTGCCGGCTTCGGGCTCGGCCTGTACGTGGGCGACCGGCTGATCCGCGGGGCGCACGGGATGGCCGGCGAGATCGGTTACGTGTCGGTCGGTTCGGACCCACCGAACGGGCCGGGCGGTGATCGTTGGCAGCGCGGCGATCTGGCGCAGATGGTAGCCGCGGCCGGGTTCGGGCGACCGGACGCCCCGTCCAACGACGTCGCGGCAGTGCTGGCCACCTTCACCCGAGCGAAACGCGGCGAACCGTCGGCGTCCGTTGCCGCGGCAGCGTTCGGCACGATGATCGCCCAGGCGATCGTCGCCGTCTGTGCTGTTGCCGATCCTGACCTCGTCCTGGTCGGTGGCCCGATCGGAGCTCCGCCCGGGTTGCTGGGGCAGCTCCGAACCGAAGTGGCGCAACAGTTCCCGGGCCCTGTGCGGATCGAGCAGGCTGCCCTCGGCCCCGGTGCGCCGCTGGTCGGTGCGCTGCACCTGGCCCTGGAACTCGGGCGGTCCCGGCTGCTCACGCCGGGTGCCTGACGTACGGGACACGGCCGTCGCTCATCCCGGCTTGACGCCAGACAGCGGCGCAGCCCGCAGCCGTTCCGCGACCAGCATGGCGCCGCCGACGGCGATCCCCAGCGGCAGCAGGAGGGTCAGGCCGGTCTGGGTGAATTCCAGCACCAGCACGATGGCGCAGAGCGGGGCACGCTGCGCCGCAGCGAGGACGGCTGCGGCGCCGATCATCGCGAAGGCCGCCACCGGCGTGCCCGGCCACAGCATGGAGAATCCACCTCCGGCCAGTGCGCCCAGCAGAGCGCCGATGGCCAACGCCGGGGTCAGCAGACCGCCGTTCGCCCCGCTGGCCAGGCAGGCGGCGGTCGCGATCGGCTTCAGCAGGATCAGCGTCGCCAGCAGCAGGAGCGACGTCGAACCGTCCAAAGCCAGCTGTGCAGGTCCCTTTCCGTTGCCCAGCAGCGCGGGATAGGCGATCGCCACGGCGCCCAACCCGGCGAAGACGACAGTGACCACGATCGGCAGACGCCACCCGGTCGGCGCCGCCCTCCGGGCGGCCGCAGCCAGCCGGACGAAGCCGACGGCGAGCAGGCCGGCAATCGGGCCGAGCGCCGCGGCGAAGACGATCTCGTTGGGGTGCAACGACACCGGAGCGACCAGGTAGGTGGGCCGTGACGACAGCACCGGCCAGGCGACGGCGGTGGCCACCGCCGAGCTGATCAGCGCCGGGATCACCTCCCGCAGCGCGGCGGACATCAGCAGGATCTCGAGGGTGAACAGGGCACCGCCCAGTGGCACGTTGTAGACACTGGCCAACCCGGCACCGGCGCCACACGCCAGCACAGTTCGCCGCTGGGTGGATCCGAGGCCCGTCCGATCAGCCAGCCAACCCGCCAGTGCGGCACCGAGAAGCCTTGGCGCGCCCTCCCTTCCAAGAGAGGCTCCACAGCCGACGGCGACGATCTGCAGAACGCCCTCGGCGGTGGCCTCCCGCAGCGGTAGACGGCCGGTGCCGTCGCGGACGGCGTCATCGATGCTGCTCAGCGGGGCCGTCCACCGTCGTAGCGCCCACCATCCGAGCCCGACGACCAGCCCACCGACGCCCAGGGCGAGAACCCGGCGCAGCGGTGAGGCGCGCTCCACGCCCGTCAGGAAGGTGGCCTCGGTGTAGCCGAAGGCGAGGTGCTGCACCAGGTGCAGCAGCAGAGTGAGAAGCACCCCGGCCACGCCCGCGGCGAGACCGGTGCACACGGCCACCGTGATCAGCCGGACTCCGAGGCCATGGCCGGCTGCGCCGGCGCGCTCGGTGGACACGCCCCCATCATGGCCGAGCCGGAACGGCTGGACCAGGGCGGCCACTAGCGTGGGGATCATGTCCGATCCAGCCGCTGTCCTCTCCGCTCGTGTCCAACAGGCCGTCCAGAGCGCGTTCGGGTCGGACTTCGCCGGTATCGACGCCTTGATCAGGCCGTCCCAGTTCGCCGACTTCCAGGCGAACGTGGCTCTCTCACTGGCCAAGCGGCTCGGCCGTCCGCCGCGCGAGGTGGCTGACGCCATCGTGGCCGCGATGGACGTCGATGACCTCTGCAGCCCGGTCGGCATCAGCGGGCCCGGCTTCGTCAATCTGACCCTGCGGGACGAATGGATCGGCGACCGGGCGAACGACCAGCTCGCCGACGAGCGGTTGGGGGTGCCGCGGCAGGATCCGCAACGCATCCCGATCGACTACTCGGCGCCGAACGTGGCCAAGGAGATGCACGTCGGCCATCTGCGCACCACCGTCGTCGGTGACGCGCTCGCCCGCACGCTGGAACACCTCGGCCACCTGGTGATCCGGCAGAACCACATCGGCGACTGGGGCACACCGTTCGGCATGCTGATCGAGCATCTGCTGGAGGTCGGCGAGAGCTCGAACGAGGCCGGGCTGCTCAGGTCCGACCCCAACGCGTTCTACCAGGCGGCGAGAGCCAAGTTCGACGGCCGGGAGGAGTTCGCCGGACGGGCTCGGGGACGGGTGGTCGCGCTCCAGGCCGGCGACGCCGACACCCTGCGCCTCTGGGACGGACTGATCACCATGTCCACCGGCTACTTCAACCGCATCTACCGGCAACTCGGCGTCACGCTCACCGATGACGATCTGATGGGCGAGAGCCGCTACAACGACAGTCTTCCGGCTCTGTGCGACGAGCTGGAGGCCGCCGGGCTGGCCGTCGTCAGCGAGGGTGCGCTCTGCGTCTTCCTTGACGGGTTCACCGGCCGCGAGGGCAAGCCGGTCCCGCTGATCATCCGCAAGAGCGACGGCGGTTACGGCTACGGCACCACCGATCTGGCGACCATCCGGTACCGGGTGGAGCAGTTGCACGCGGACCGGATCATCTACGTCATCGGGGCTCCGCAACACCTCCACCTGCAGATGGTCTTCGCGACGGCGCGGCTGGCCGGATGGCTGCCGCCGGAGATCGAACCGGTCCACGTCCAGATCGGCAATGTGCTCGGCACCGACGGCAAGATCCTCAAGTCGAGGAGCGGCGTGCCGATCCGTCTCGGTGCCCTGTTGGGCGAGGCGGTCGAGCGGGCCGCCGCGGTGGTGGACGCCGCACGCCCGGAACTGGATTCGGACTTGCGGGCGGCGGTGGCCAGGGACGTCGGGATCGGAGCGGTCAAGTACGCCGATCTGTCGGTCGGCCACGACACCGAGTACACCTTCGACTTCGACCGGATGCTGGCGCTGACCGGGAACACCGCGCCGTACCTGCAGTACGCCTCCGCCCGGATCTTCTCGATCCTGCGTCGGGCCGGAGCAGACACCGGGATCGGCGCGATCGTCCTGGGGGAGCCGGCCGAGCGTCGACTTGCGCTGGAACTACTGGGATACGGTGCGGCGGTGGTCGAGGTCGGGGATCTGCTCGAGCCACACCGGCTGTGCACCTACCTGTTCTCGCTGGCCCAGTCGTTCACCTCGTTCTACGACAGCTGCCCGGTCCTGCGGGCGGAGGATCCCGCGGTGCGGTCGTCCCGACTTGCGCTCTGCGCGCTCACCTCGCGCGTGCTGGTGCAGGGCCTGCAGCTGCTCGGGGTGAACGCGCCAGCCCAGATGTGAACGACCAGCAGATCATTCAGTGACAGGTCGACCAGCCGGTGGTGAAGCCGTCCGCGTACGCCGCCAGTTCCGGCAAGGTCGCGTCGGGTCGGGCCCGCAACATGCTCAGGGCCTCGTCGGCGTCGCCGGCCCACGACCCCAGCTGTCCGGCTGTCGTCCGTCCGAAGACCGAGGCAGTCCAGGCGCCGGTGAAACAGGCTGCGCCGGCCGAGGATCCGGTGATCGACCGACCCACCGCGAACGCGAGCGCGGCTGCGTCGGCGAACTGGCCGTAGGGCGCTGCAGCGCGCAGGTCACCCGCCGACGGTGCCGCGGAGGCCAGCCCGGTGACGGTTGCCGTGGTCGGCAGCGTGGCGGTGAACCGACCGATCGACGGCCGGGCAGCCCCGATCGCCGCGTCGACGGAGGCGAAGCGATCCGGTTGGGTCGTCGTGACCAACCCCGGGCGTCCGAGCGTCGGACGCAGGTCGGTGGCGGTCAGCGCGTGACACGCGGTGACGCCGCCGCGGTAGCCACGGAGCACCGCTGTCAGCCGGTCCAGGCTCAGCCCGTGCGCGGTGCTGTCGTCTGCCTTCACCGAGACAGGATCGGAGAAGTCGAGCAGGGGAGCGACGGCCCGCACCATCGACGACGCCGGCAACCGGACATGAGCCGATTTCCCTGCGGCCGTCCAGGCCAGGAACGCCCCGGAGAAGCAGTCGCCCTGCGCCTCGATCAGGATGCTCGGGTAGCGCTCCGGCTGCGCCGAGCGCTCGGCCGGTGTCGGCCCGATCCTGGCCTGGATGGCGTGCCCGAATTCGTGCGCGAACGCCGCTGTCAGGCCCGCCACCCCGTAGTGCCCGAGCAGGACCGGGACGAGGCCGGCGGAGTCGTACACGATGGCGTCGCCGGTCGGGCAGTAGTAGGCATTGCCGGCGATCTGGTCCGGCGAGCTGATGCAGTAGGAGGTACCGGTCGCAGCAGTGGAGTCGATCGAGACGTACCCGCCGGCCAGCGGCACGAACGGCCGGTCGAACTCACCGGGAAGCGCTGCGGCCCAGAAGGTGTCGAGGTCGGCCAGCACGCCGGCCACCGCCTCGTCGTCGTGGGTGCTCATCGCGCTGGGCGCACCGACGTGACGGATCGTCGGCAGCGCGGCGGTCCCCGCGCCGCCCCCGCTCACCACGATGGTCTCGACAGGGAGGGGCGAACCGGTGACCTGCTCGGTGGCCAGTGCGGCGACGGCGATCCCGACGATCAGCAGGGTGCACAGCAGCGCCACGACGAGCCGGGTGGCGCGTCGTGGCACTGCGGTGGCCAGCGAACTCAGCCCTGCGGTGCGGACTCGGGCACCAGCCAGAGCGCACCGAGCGGAGGCACGGTCAGCTTGGCGGAGGCGGGCAGACCGTGCCAGGCGTTCTCCGAGGCGACCACTGCGCCCATGTTCCCGGCCCCGGAGCCGCCGTAGCTGGTCGAGTCGGTGTTGACCGCTTCGCTCCAGACCCCGGCGAAGGGCAGGCCGACCCGATAGCCGATGTGCGGTTGTGGCGAGAAGTTCACCACGCACACCAGCGGGGATCCGTCCGAGCCCCAGCGCAGGAACGCGAGCACGTTGCCGTCCCGGTCGTTCGCATCGATCCACCGGAAGCCTTCCGGCACGAAGTCCTGCGTGTAGAGCGCCGGGGAGCTCTTGTAGACCCGGTTCAGATCGCCGACGAGCGTGCGGACGCCGTCGTGGATCGGGTAGTCGCGCAGCTGCCAGGGCACCTGGACGGACTCGCTCCACTCCCACGGCGTGCCCAGCTCCTGACCCATGAACAGGAGCTGCTTGCCGGGGTGGGCCCACATGTACGCGTAGTACGCGCGGAGGGTGGCCGCCTTCTGCCACTCGTCACCCGGGATCTTCGACCACAGCGAGCTCTTGCCGTGCACCACCTCGTCGTGCGAGATCGGCAGCACGAACTGCTCGGTGTAGGCGTACATCATCGAGAAGGTGAGCTCGTTGTGGTGCCAGGCGCGGTAGATCGGATCCCGGGCGATGTACCCGAGCGTGTCGTGCATCCACCCCATGTTCCACTTCAGGTGGAACCCGAGTCCGCCGAGGTAGGTCGGCCGGGTGACGCCCGGCCAGGCCGTCGATTCCTCGGCGATCATCATCGCGCCGGGGACCCGCTTGCCGACCGTTGCGTTGGTCTCCTGCAGGAAGGCCACGGCGTCCAGGTTCTCCCGACCGCCGTAGACGTTCGGCAGCCACTCGCCGGCGTTGCGCGAGTAGTCCAGGTACAGCATCGAGGCGACCGCGTCGACCCGGAGCCCGTCGAGGTGGAACTCCTCCAACCAGTAGAGCGCGTTGGCGACGAGGAAGTTGCGGACCTCGCGACGTCCGAAGTCGAAGACGAACGTGCCCCAGTCCGGCTGCTCGCCGCGGCGGGGATCGGCGTGCTCGTACAGCGACGTGCCGTCGAACTTGCCGAGGGCCCAGGCGTCCTTGGGGAAGTGGGCAGGCACCCAGTCCAGGATGACGCCGATGCCGGCCTGGTGGAGCCGGTCGACGAGGTACCGGAAGTCGTCCGGTGAACCGAATCTCGGGTCCGGCGCGTAGTACGAGGTGACCTGGTAGCCCCAGGACGGCGCGTACGGATGGCCGGCCAGCGGCAGGAACTCGAGGTGGGTGAAACCGGTCTCGGTGAGGTCCTTGATCAGCTCGTCGGCCATCTGCCGGTAGCCGATGTCGGTCCGCCACGAGCCGGCGTGGATCTCGTAGATGGACATCGGCTGAGTGAGGTGGTCGGTGGCCGCCCGAGCCGCGATCCAGTCGTCGTCGTTCCAGGTGTAGTTGCTGGTGGTGACGATCGACGCGGTGGCCGGCGGGATTTCCGCGCCGAACGCCATCGGGTCGGCCTTCTCGCGCCAGACACCGTCCTGGCCCAGGATCTGGAACTTGTACCGGGTTCCGGCCCCGACGTCGGGCAGGAACACCTCCCATACCCCTGAGGAGCCGAGGGAACGCATCGGCTGACCGGCGCCCGACCAGTGGTCGAAGTCGCCGCTGACCCGGACGCCGCGGGCACTGGGCGCCCAGACCGCGAACGACGTGCCGGTGACACTGCCGATCGGGGTGTCGTAGGTGCGGACGTGGGCGCCGAGCACGGTCCAGAGGAACTCGTGCCGCCCCTCGCCGATGAGGTAGAGGTCCATCTCGCCGAGCGTGGGGAGCCAGCGGTACGGGTCGTCGACCTCGTAGGAGACGTCGCCGCCGTCGGCTGGGTAGACCACGCGCAACCGGTAGTCGGCCGGCGGCCCCGGCACGGTGATGGCGAAAACGCCGCCGTGCACGTGCTCCATCGGCGATTCGGTGCCCTCCGTCAGGAGCGTCACCGACTTTGCCTGATGCCGTAGCGTCCGGATGATCGTGGTGCCGTCGGACTGCGGGTGCGCCCCGAGAATGCCGTGCGGGTCGTGGGTGTCGCCGCCGATGAGCTTCTCGTACTCGTCGATGGTGGGACCGGAGGGCGCAGCCTTCGTTTCCGCCACGACTTCTGCCGTGGTGGACGACTGACCGGTCAGGACCGGCGATTCCGTGGCCGACCCCGCTGGCGGGGTGGGGATCGAACTCATGCTGTTTCTCCACTCTTGATGAGTCTGACGACGGCCTGCAGCGGAATGGGTTCCCAGGTCGGCCGGTGACCGTGTTCGTAGGCGACTTCGTAGACCGCCTTGTCGAGCTCGAACGCCGCGAGCAGGGGACCCATGTCTCTCGGGTCGTAGCCTGCCACCGCTGCGTAGCCCTCGCAGAACGCACGCCGGTTGCGGGCCGCCCACTCCTGCGCGCGGTAGGCGTGCTGCGAGTCCGACGGGCCGCCGGAGTGGTTCGCGGCGTAGTCGAAGGACCGCATCATGCCGGCGATGTCGCGCAGTGGCGAGGCCATGGCGCGGCGATGGGCCAGCGATTTCGACGGTTCTCCTTCGAAGTCGATGATCGCCCAGCCGGTGAGGGTCCGCAGCGTCTGCCCCAGCTGCAGGTCCCCGTGGATCCGCTGGACGACCACCGGTACGCCGGCCCCGTCACCGGTGGAGGACACCCCGGCGGCCGCGGCCCGGCCGAACGCCGCCCGGATCGCGGGTAGGTGCTCGGCGATCGACGGCACGTGCCCGGCGACCAGTTCGGCGCCGGCGACCATGGAGGCGAAGAGGTCCCGCACCGCATCGGCATCCAGTTCGGCCGTACCGAACGCGGCCGCCAGATCCGCATGCACCTGCGCGACCGCCTTTCCGAGGCGGAGCGATTCGGATGCGAAATCGCCGCCGACCTCGTCGGCACGCAGGTCGCCCTCGGCCATCAGATCGCGGACGCTGGCGGTGGCCATCGCCCAGCCCTCGGCGCTGTTGGCGAAGAAACCGGTGAGCAGAGCCAGGGTGGTGCGTTTGCCGGCCACCGGACCCTCGATGACACCGAGAGCTGCTGCGATGTGGCTGGACCCGGCGGCCTGCAGGGCGCGATGTACCTCGGCGTCGGGGTTGAGCCCCGGTTCCAGGCGCCGGAAAACCTTCAGGATGCTCGAATTGCCGTAGACGATCGACGTGTTGGACTGCTCCGCGCCGATCACCAGCCCGTGGGCCGACCGGTCGATCTCGGCGCCGGGCTCGGGAGCGAAGTCGAGGATGCCGACGGACAGGCCGTCCGCGATGTTGGACAGGACCACCGCGGATACGTCGCCGTCGTACAGGGCGTCGTAGGCGAACTCGCCGTTCGTCTCGCCGATCAGCACGTGGGCGTACCTGTCCGGATAGTTCCGGGTCCACGCGACCCACAGCTGGTAGCGCTGGATCCCGATCGGCGACGGGACGGTGAACAGCACCTGCTCGACCGTTCGGTCACCGATCTCGGCGATGGCCGTTCTGGCCTCGATGGTCACTTCGGTCAGGTCGCCCTTGCTCGCAAACCATCGCTGGGCGGGCAGCCATGTCGTCAGCAGGGCGGACAGTGCCGGTCCTGCTCCACCCCTCTGCCCTTCGGCGTCCGTGTAGCGGGTGGTGGTCGGGTACAGGTCAGGTGAAGTCTCGCCCATCGGATCAGGACACCTCCAGTGAGTTGAAGTCCGGTTGGCCGCCGTGGCCGGGTGCATCGCCGTGCCCCGCCGCCTGGATGTCGAACCAGTAGAACCCGTGGCCCGGCAGCGTCAGGAGGTACGGGAGTTCACCGATCGGAGGGAACGGGGTGCCTCCGGTGAGCTCGACCGGAACGGAGCCGGTGTGCTCCCGGAGGTCCAGTTCTACCGGCTGCGGGAACCTCGACAGGTTGTTGACGCAGAGGACTGTTCCCCCCGGCGCACCGTCCGAACCGGCGTGGGTACGGACGTAGGACAACACGGTCGGATTCGAGCCACCGAGATCGGAGAACTCACCGAGAGCGAAGGCGGGATGCTGCTTGCGGATCTCGATCATGCGCCTGGTCCAGTGGAGCAGCGATGCGGTGGTGTTCATCTGGGCCTCGACGTTGACCGTCTGGAAGCCGTAGACCGGGTCCATGATCGCCGGCAGGTAGAGCCGGGCCGGGTCGGACCGGGAGAAGCCGGCGTTGCGGTCGGGGGACCACTGCATCGGGGTGCGGACGCCGTCCCGGTCACCCAGCCAGATGTTGTCGCCCATGCCGATCTCGTCGCCGTAGTACAAGCAAGGCGAGCCGGGCAGGCTCAGGAGCATGGCGGTGAACAGTTCCTGCGAGTTGCGGTCGTTGTCCAGGAGCGGGGCGAGGCGACGGCGGATGCCGATGTTCGCCTTCATCCGCGGATCCCGGGCGTACTCGTTCCACATGTAGTCGCGGTCCTCGTCGCTGACCATCTCCAGAGTCAGTTCGTCGTGATTCCGCAGGAAGATGCCCCACTGCGACGTGGACGGGATGGCCGGGGTCTGGGCGAGGATCTCCGAGATGGGGAAGCGGCTCTCCCGACGGGCAGCCATGAAGATCCGTGGCATCAACGGGAAGTGGAAGCACATGTGGCACTCGTCGCCGCCGACTTCGGCGTCGCCGTAGTAGTCGACCACGTCGGCCGGCCACTGGTTGGCCTCGGCCAGCAGGATGCGGCCCGGGTACTCGTTGTCGACGACCTTGCGGCAGCGCTTGAGGAAAGCGTGCGTCTCCGGCAGGTTCTCGCCGTTCGTGCCCTCCCGGACGTAGAGGTAGGGCACGGCGTCCAACCGGAAACCGTCGATGCCGAGGTCCAGCCAGAACCGCATGATGTCGATCAGCGCATCGCCGACGCCGGGGCAGTCGAAGTTGAGATCCGGCTGGTGGGAGAAGAACCGGTGCCAGAAGTACTGCTTGCGGACCGGGTCGAAGGTCCAGTTGCTCGGTTCGGTGTCGACGAAGATGACCCGCGCGTCGGGATACCCGGTGTCGTCGTCGGCCCAGACGTAGTAGTCGCCGTAGGGACCCTCCGGGTCGTTGCGCGACTCCTGGAACCACTGGTGGCTATCGCTGGTGTGGTTCATGACGAGGTCGGTGATGATGCGGATACCGCGTTCGTGGCAGGCCTCGATGAGCGCAGCGAAATCCTGCACGGTGCCGAACTCCGGGAGAACCTTCCGGTAGTCGCGGATGTCGTAGCCGCCGTCGCGCAGCGGGGAGTCGTAGAACGGCGGGATCCAGAGGCAGTCGACGCCGAGCCACGACAGGTAGTCGAGTTTGTCGATCAGACCGCGGATGTCGCCGGTGCCGTCACCGTTGGAGTCGGAGAACGTCCGGATGAGCACCTCGTAGAAGACGGCGCGTTTGTACCACTCTGGATCGCTCGGCATCGTGGTGGCCGAGTGCTCACCGCCCTGGGTCTGCGGACCCCGGTAACCCAGGTCGTTCGAGTCGGTCTCGGGTGGGTGTTCGACGATCTCGGTCATTCCGGCCTTTCCTGCTGCGTGTGCTGGTGCTCGTACTGGTGCTGGTCTGCGGCCGCCGTTCGGGTGCGCGACCGGGCCCTACGACGTGGGTGACGTCGGGGACGATCGGTCCCGGAACGCCGGCCGGGGTTCGTGGGGTCGGCGGTGGGAGGGCGTCAGTATTGCCGCACGGTCAGGATGTGTGACACCCGCCTCGACGGTTCGAGCCCGACCATGTTCTTCCCCGTCCACTGGTACACCTCGCCGCTGAGCTGGTCGACGGCCTGGAAGGTCGCACCCCAAGGGAGCCCGAGGGCCGGCATGTAGAGATCCGTTTCGCCCCAGTGGAATCCGGTCGACTGGAGGCAGACCACCACCAGGATGACGTCGTCGGTCCGCTCGTCGCGCCGGGAGTAGCACAGCAGGGAGTCGTTGCTGATCCCGTGGAACCACAGCCCGTGCAGATGCTGCAGTGCGACGTGCTCGCGCCGGATCTCGTTGAGCCGCTGGATCAACGGCTCCAGCGAGCGGCCCTCGTCCAGCGCGGCCTGGTAGTCACGCGGCCGGAGCTGGTACTTCTCCGACTGGGCGAACTCCTCGCTCCCTGGACGGACGGCTTCGTGCTCGAAGAGTTCGTAGCCGGAGTAGACGCCCCAGCTGGGGGAGAGGGTGGCCGCCAGTACCGCCCGGATCGCGAACATCGCCTCGCCGCCGAACTGCAGCGACGCGTGCAGGATGTCCGGGGTGGTCGGGAAGAAGTTGGGCCGCATGTGGTCGGCCGAGTTGACCAGCTCGACGCCGTAGTCGGTGAGGTCGCCCTTGGCGGTGCGCCAGGTGAAGTAGGTGTACGACTGGCTGAAGCCGACGCGGCCCAGCTCGTGCATCATCGCCGGCTTCGTGAAGGCCTCGGCCAGGAAGATCACCTCGGGGTGATCGGCGTGGACCTGGGCGATCAGCCACTCCCAGAAGTTGATCGGCTTGGTGTGCGGGTTGTCCACCCGGAACACGGTGACGCCGTGGGAGATCCAGAACCGGACCACCCGCAACACCTCGGCATAGATGCCGGCCGGATCGTTGTCGAAGTTGACCGGATAGATGTCCTGGTACTTCTTCGGAGGGTTCTCGGCGTAGGCGATCGATCCGTCTGGCCGGGTGGTGAACCACTCGGGGTGCGCCGAGACCCAGGGGTGGTCCGGAGCGCACTGCAGAGCGAAGTCCAAGGCAACCTCGAGACCGAGATCCCTTGCTGCACCGACGAACACGTCGAAGTCGTCGATGGTTCCGAGCTCGGGGTGGACGGCGTCGTGACCGCCGGCCGCCGACCCGATCGCCCACGGCGATCCGACGTCCCGCGGATCGGGGTTGATGCTGCCGCCCGGTTCGAGAGTGCTGTTGCGGCCCTTGCGGTTCACCTCGCCGATCGGGTGGATCGGCGGCAGGTACACGACGTCGAAACCCATCCGGGCGACCCGGGGGAGTTCGGCGGTGGCATCGGCGAACGTGCCGTGCCGCAGCGGCAGGCCGTCCTCGTCGATCAGGGCGCCTGAGGACCGCGGGAAGAACTCGTACCAGGACCCGTACTCGGCCAGCGGACGGTCCACCCAGATCTGGACGGCGGGGGACCGGGTGATCAGCTCGCGGATCGGATCGGCCACCAGCACCGGCCACAGTTCGGGAGCCAGGGCAGGCCCGATGCGCTCGGCGACCGGTAGGGACGGGTTGCGCAGCGCCGTCACGGCCGCCTTGATGGTCAGCGCATAGCGCTGCCGCGGCCGTCGACCGATTCGTTCCAGGAGCATCGCCCCGGTCTCGAGGTCGTTGCCCATCTCGTGGCCGGACTGCCCGGCCGCCGCCTTGGCCTCGACCGCGTGCCGCCAGGTGCCCAGTGGATCGCTCCAGGCCTCGATGACGACGCTCCAGAGCCCCATGCGGTCGGGCGTCACCTGGGCGTGCCAGCGGTCCGTTCCGGGGATGCCCGGCTTCATGCGTTGCAGCGGGCCGGGCTCGCGGGGCGGCAGCCGCCGGCGTCCGGGTTCCACCGGTCCGGCCGGTGGCTTCCAGACCACGTTGGCGGCGACCGCATCGTGGCCCTCACGGAAGACCGTTGCGCCCACTTCGATCAGCCCACCGACCACCGCCTTGGCCGGGTAACGGCCTCCGCTGACGCTGGGGGAAACATCGATCAATCCGATTCGTCCGGCCACGCGGATCAACGTACCGGGGTGGGCACCGGCAACCAGCAGCCACTCCCGTTCCCCGGCGAGTCGTCTGATCGGCCCTGTTGCCGTTCGCCGATCGGCCGGAAGTGGAGAAGTGATCCATCCGGTCTGCTGGGTTCCCCGTTTGTGGTGGGTGCCCGGCGGGTAGAGGTGATCGGCCGGACGGACCGCGATGCCTCGTTGTGCTGAATCGATTTACCTGGCGGATCGGGGTGATCGTTACATTCCGTTGAACAGTGGTGCGAGAAGTTCGCGAAACTCTGACGAACCATTACATTTCATGATGTGAAGGCCCTCCGACGGTTCACCGTCCGCCCCCAGTTGCCCGAGCCGCTGCAGCCGCTCGGGGCGCTCATCCGTAATCTTCGCTGGTCCTGGCACCATCCGAGCCAGGATCTGTTCGCCGACATCGATCGGGGACTGTGGGAGCGCTTCGAGGGGGACCCCCTCAAGCTGCTGGGCGCCGTTCCGGTTGCCCGGTTGCAGGAGCTGGCCCAGGATCACCAGTTCCTCGACCGCATGCACGGTCTGGCCGGTGACCTGCACTCCTACCTGACCGAGCCGCGGTGGTACCAGCACCAGATCGACCTGGCCGCCCAGGCAGATCAGGCGGATTCCCCCGCTGTGTTCCCGAAGTCGATCGCATACTTCTCGATGGAGTTCGGGGTCTCCGAGGTGCTGCCGATCTACTCGGGGGGTCTCGGCATCCTGGCCGGCGACCACCTGAAGTCGGCCTCGGACCTCGGGGTGCCGATCATCGGCGTCGGGCTGCTGTACCGCTTCGGCTACTTCTGGCAGTCGCTCTCGGCGGACGGCTGGCAGCAGGAGCACTACCCGGCGCACGATCCTCACGGGCTGCCCGTCGACCGGTTGCTCGGAGCCGACGGCGAGCAGCTGTCCGTCACCGTGCCGATGCCCGGCGGGCGGGACCTGACGGCCCGCATCTGGCTGGCCAGCGTCGGGCGGGTGCCGCTGCTGCTGCTGGACAGCGACAACGAGGCCAACGACGACGAGCTGCGGTCGACCACGGATCGCCTCTACGGCGGCGACCAGGATCATCGCATCAAGCAGGAGATCCTGCTGGGGGTCGGCGGCGTGCGCGCCGTCAACGCCTACTGTGCCGCCACCGGCCACGAGCTGCCGGAGGTCTTCCACATGAACGAGGGCCACGCCGGTTTCCTCGGTCTGGAACGCATCAGGTCGCTCATCGCCTCGGACGGCCTGAGCTGTACGGAAGCCGTGTCCGCCGTGCGCGCCGGGACCGTGTTCACCACCCACACCCCGGTCCCGGCCGGCATCGACCGGTTCCCCGTCGATCTGGTCCGCCACTACCTCGACGCTGACAGCCACGGCGATTCCCGGCTGGTGCCGGGCATCAGGGTCGACGACGCGATCGCCTTCGGCGCCGAGGACGACCCGTCGCGCTTCAACATGGCCCACATGGGTCTGCGGTTGGCCCAGCGTGCCAACGGCGTGGCGAAGCTGCACGGCGTGGTCTCGCGCGAGATGTTCGCCGGTCTCTACCCCGGCTTCGAACCGGAGGAGGTGCCGATCGGTTCGGTCACCAACGGTGTCCACCTGCCCAGCTGGGCGGCCCGCGAGATGTTCGACGTGGCAGGCGACATGGCCGACTGGGCGGATCTGGCCTCGGCCTCGGAGTGGCCGGCCGCCGACCGGGTCAGCTCCGAACGGCTCTGGGAACTGCGCCAGACCCTGCGCCGTCGCCTGGTCACCATGGCCCGGTCCGCGGTCAAGCAGTCGTGGTTGCTGCGGGGCAGCTCCGTCGCCGAGCTCGGTTGGACCGAGTCAATCCTCGACCCGGAGATCCTGACCATCGGCTTCGCCCGCCGGGTTTCCACCTACAAGCGGCTGACGCTGATGCTCCGCGATCCGGCGCGGCTGAAGGCGATCCTGCTCGATCCGGAACGCCCGGTGCAGATCATCATCGCCGGCAAGGCCCACCCGGCCGACGAGTACGGCAAGCGGTTCATGCAGGAGATGGTCCGGTTCGCCGATGACGCCGGCATCCGTCATCGGATGGCCTTCCTGCCCGACTACGACATGGGCATGGCCTCGGTCCTCTGCGCCGGCGCCGACGTGTGGCTGAACAACCCGATCCGCCCGCAGGAGGCCTCCGGAACCTCCGGGATGAAGGCGGCTCTCAACGGATCGCTCAACCTGTCGATCTCCGACGGCTGGTGGGACGAGCTGTACGACGGTCATGACGGGTGGTCCATCCCGACCGCTGACGGCATCGCCGACGAGAACCGCCGCGACGATCTCGAGGCCTCTGCGCTGTACGAGCTCATCGAGAACCGGGTGGCGCCGCTCTTCTACAACCGTGGCCATGAAGGACGTCCGGACGGCTGGGTCGACACGGTCCGCCACACGCTGTCCTACCTCGGACCTCGGGTGCAGGCCACCCGCATGGTCCGCGATTACGTGACCGGCTACTACAGCCCGGCCGCGACGTTCAGTCGGAAGTTCACCACGGACTACACGGTCGCGAAGGAACTGTCCGCCTGGAAGGAGACCGTCCGGGACGCCTGGCCGCAGATCCGGGTGACCAGCGTCGACACCTCCGGGATCGGGTCCGAACCGTCGATGGGCAACGTCATGACGGTCCGGGCCTACGTCGACCTCGCCGGCCTGGAGCCGTCCGACGTCGAGGTCCAGACGGTCACCGGCCGGGTCGACGAGACCGAGGCCCTGCACGAGGTGACGACGGTGCCGATGACCTTCGTCGGCAACGGCGACGGCTACCGCTACGAGGCCCAGCTGCCGCTCACCAGGTCGGGTCCGATCGGGTACACGGTGCGGGTCATCCCGCGCCACCCGCTGCTTGCCTCGCCGGCGGAGCTCGGGCTGGTCACCACCGCCTGACAGAGCACCGCCCGACCGGATGGTTGCCTGGCGAACATGCCACAGGGGCGCTACGTTCTCCGCCCCTGCTGTGTGTGGCCCGGTGTTGCTGTGGTGCTCCGGCGACGTCGTTGTCGGCGGGTCAGCGCTAGCCCGTCGGTATCGGCGGGTCAGTGCTGGCGAGGTGCTCTGCGGTGGCGACCGAACAGCACGAAGGATCCGCCGGCGAGCAACAGCAGCAGACCCGCGGTGAGCAACTGCCCGGCCGCCGAGACGCCGGTCGAGGCGAGATCGCCGGGACCGGTGCTCGAACTGGTGCCCTGGACCGAGATGGTCGTGCTGGTGAGCGAATCCGAGCTAGCGGAGGTGCTCGGGCTCTCCGACGATGTCGTACCGGACACGCTCGCCAAGGTCGAACTGGTGTTGGTGCCGGTGCTGGTGCCCGGTTCGCTGCTCGACGTGGGCAGCACCGAGAAGGTCGTCCGCGGGATCGAGCTGGACGTCGCCGACATGTCGATCGTGGTGCTGGTGACCGTCGTGCCGGAGACCGATGAGCTGGTCGCCGACGTCGTCGTCGAGTCGGTGGTCGGTGTCGTTTCGGTGGTGGGGGTGGTTTCGGTGGTGGGGGTGGTTTCGGTGGTGGGGGTGGTTTCGGTGGTGGGGGTGGTTTCGGTGGTGGTTTCGGTGGTGGGGGTGGTTTCGGTGGTGGGGGTGGTTTCGGTGGTGGGGGTGGTTTCGGTGGTGGGGGTGGTTTCGGTGGTGGGGGTTGTCCCGGTCGGGGAGGTCTTGGTGGTCGAGGACCTCGTGGGGCTGGAGTCGGGGCAGCCGCAGGCCGGCCCGTGCGAGACGGCCGGCCCTCCCGCCACCGCACCGACGACCGGTGCCTCCAGAGTTGCACCCGGTCCGGCGGTGGCTGCAGAAGCAGCCGAGAGGGACAGGGCGGTGAACGCGACCACGACGGCGACGCCGGCTCCCCATGTCGCCAATTTGCGCGATGTGTACCTGTGATCCCCGACCATTGTGCGTCCCATCCCCTGCGCTCTGAGTGTCGGAGGCGCTCGGTTCGGGCCGAGAGAATCAGTCCCGTGCGCCATCCTCCCGAGCACGATATGCCTCATGGTGCGAGATGCACACACGCTGAGTGAGCGAGTTGGGCTCTAAAGAGTGAACTCTTGGGGCATTCGTCGGCTGGCACCACCCGGATAATCAGGTTTGTCCTGTTCAGTCGTTTCCGGACGGCGGTACGTCCGGTGTCGTGACGTCGTCCTCCTCGGACGTTCGATGGGCGCGGAGCAACCACAAGGTCCGGCCCGGCATGGTCAGCTCGACCCCGGCCGACAGTGGGCTCGGATCTTCCGGCTCGCCCGTCGGGCCCGACGTGTCAAGGACCGGCGTGTAGGCCTCGCCGTAGGGCGGGCCGGGCAGGGTGAGCTCGATCGGATCTGCATCCGCATGCAGCACCAGCAGCCAGGAGTGATCTGTCATCGGGGCACCGGTGGTGGTGTGTCCGCGGACGTCACGGCCGTCCAGCCACATCTGCAGCGTTCGCCGCTGTCCGTCGAACCAGTCCGCATCGGTCATCTGCCGGCCGGACTGGCTGAACCAGACCAGATCCGGAACCCCGTCACCGCCGACGGGCGCGCGTCCTTCGAAGAACTCGCCCTGGTGGAGGGCTGGGGATTCCCGCCGGATGCCGGTGGTGCGGCGGACGAAGGCGAGCATCCTGGCCGCCTCCGTGCCGAGGTCGTCGTCATCCCGGTTGGTCACCTGCGACCAGTCGACCCAGCTGACGGCGTTGTCCTGGCAGTAGGCGTTGTTGTTGCCCCCCTGCGTCCGCCAGATCTCGTCGCCACCCAGAAGCATCGGCGTGCCGGTCGACAGCAGCACGGTGGCGGCGATGTTCCTCGCCTGCCGGGCCCGGACCGCCAGGATCTCCGGATCGCTGGTCGCACCCTCGGCGCCGTAGTTGGCCGACCGATTGTTGTCCGTACCGTCGCGGTTCTTCTCGCCGTTGGCCTCGTTGTGCTTCTGCTCGTAGGACACGATGTCCCGCAACGTGAATCCGTCGTGCGCGGTGACGAAGTTGACCGACGCCCATGGCCCACGATTCCCCCCGTAGAGGTCCTCCGACCCGGACAGCCGGTACCCGAGGTCCCGCACCCCGCCGACCCCGCGCCAGAAGTCACGAACGGCGTCGCGGTACCGGTCGTTCCACTCCGCCCACTGTGCGCCGAAACGACCGACGGCATACCCCTCGCCGGTGGCGTCCCAGGGTTCGGCGATGAGCTTGACCTGCGAGAGCACCGGATCGGCTGCGATCGCCGTCAGCAGGGCCGAACCGGAGTCGAACGGGCCGCCGCCGGGACGCCCGAGCACCGACGCGAGATCGAACCGGAATCCGTCGACCCCCAGTTCGGTGGCCCAGTAGCGGAGTGAGTCGGTGATCATCCGGACTACCGTCAGCGACTTCGGGTCGACTGTCGAACCGGTGCCGGTGATGTCGTGGCCCGCAGGGAGGTAGTAGGTGTCGGGGGCCAGCCCGCGCCAGGACAGGTCGACCGGCAGGCCGGACCCGCCTTCGCAGGTGTGGTTGTAGACGACGTCGAGGATGACCTCGATGTCGGCCGCATGCAGCGTCTCGACCATGGCCGCGAACTCGGCGAGCTCCTGGCCGGGGACGGAGGAGTACCCGGGGTGCACGGCGAAGTACGACAGGGTCGAGTAGCCCCAGTAGTTGCGCCGACCGGTGGCGTGGAGCTCCGGTTCGGCGGCGTGGGCGTGGACGGGCAGCAGCTCCAGGGCGGTGACGTGCAGCCGCTGCAGGTGCTCGATGACGGCAGGGTGGGCGATGCCGGCGTAGGTGCCGCGGAGCGCGCTGGGCACCTCGGGGTGCAACCGGGTCAGACCGGCGACGTGGGCCTCGTAGACGATGCTGTGCTCCCACGGGATGGCGGGGCGGGCAGGGCTCACCCTGACCTGCTCGACCACCACTGCCAGCGGTACCCGACCGAGGGTGTCGACGCCGGCCGCCGAGGCGGCCATCAGGTCGTACTCGGTGGTGTCCACCCGGCGGGCGTAGGGATCGAGCAGGATCTTCGAACGGTCCCGGCCGGTGACGCGGTAGCCGTAGCGCTGGCCGGCCCGTACTCCGGGGACGAAGGTGTGCCAGATTCCGTAGCGACGATCCTGCATCGGAACCATCTGCTCGGAGCCGAGGGCATCGACCAGGCACAGGTCCACCGCCTGTGCGCCGTCGGCCACCACGGCGAAGTTGACCCCGCGGTCCGTCAGCGTGGCGCCCAGCGGGAACGGCTCACCGGGGAACGGGCTGGAGCCGCTCGGCACCGGTAGCGGCATGCGGGCACCCCTGTGCCGGGCGGGGTCGTCACCACTGGTCGGTGTACCCGGAGCGTCGGAGGCTGGCGACATGTTGATCATTCTGCTGGCTGGGCTGCGCTCCGGACGACACGGGGTTGTCCCCCCGTGGCAGGGAAGCCGTCGGTCCGCGGTAGGACACAATGACCGTCGTGACGATGACGATCCGGCCCGGCGCCGACTCCGTCCTGCACTTGTGGGACATCACGGTGCGGCGGGGCTCGACCATGCTGTTGGACCGCGTCAGCTGGAACGTCGATGCGGGCGAGCACTGGGTGGTCCTCGGCCCGAACGGCGCCGGCAAGACGACGCTGCTGCAGATCGCGGCCGCCCAGATGCATCCGACCAGCGGACGGGCCCACGTGCTCGGCGAACGGCTCGGTGCGGTGGACATGATGGCGCTGCGGTCCCGGATCGGCCTGTCCTCGGCGGCCGTCGCGTCGCGCGTGCCGGCGGAGGAGACCGTGCTCGACATCGTGGTGTCGGCGGGCTACGGGGTGCTCGGCCGCTGGCGCGAACGGTACGACGAGATGGACTTCGCCCGTGCCGGCGAGTTACTCGACGCCATGGGCATCCGCCGGCTGTCGGACCGGCTCTGGGGAACCTTGTCCGAGGGCGAGCGCAAGCGGGCACTGGCAGCCAGGGCCCTGATGACCGATCCGGAACTGCTGCTGCTCGACGAACCTGCGGCCGGTCTCGACCTCGGTGGGCGGGAGGACCTGCTGGCGAGGCTCTCCCACCTTGCGATCGACCCTGGCTCGCCGGCCACCGTGCTGGTGACCCACCACGTCGAGGAGATCCCCACTGCCTTCACCCACCTGCTGCTGCTGCGGGAGGGCAAGGTCGTCGCCGCCGGTCCGATTGTGGAAACGCTGACCGCCCAGGCACTTTCGGAGACCTTCGGCATGACGCTGCTGCTCGACCGTCGCGACGGGCGCTACTTCGCCCACGCCAACTGACCTCTCCCGACCTTCCCCACCATCACAGACAACCCGGAGGCAACGATGCCCGAACTGGTCCGACTCGAGATCGAGGGTGCGGTCGGGGTGATCCGGCTGGATCGTCCGCCGGTGAACGCGATCAACTCGCAGGTGCACGCCGAACTGCTGGCCGTCGCGCAGGAGGTCGCCGCTCGTGACGACATCAGGGCCGTGGTGGTCTACGGCGGCGAACGGGCCTTCGCGGCCGGCGCCGACATCAAGGAGATGGCCGACCTGGTGCCGGAGACCATCTCGGTGTTCGGCTCCACACTGACCGCCGCGATCGACGCCATCGCCCGGTTGCCCAAGCCGGTCATCGCCGCGGTCGTCGGGTACGCCCTGGGCGGTGGATGCGAACTCGCCCTCGCTGCCGACTTCCGGGTGGTCGCGGACGATGCGCGCATCGGGCTGCCGGAGATCACCCTCGGGGTCTTCCCCGGTGCGGGTGGCACCCAGCGGCTGCCGCGGCTGATCGGCGTGGCGAAGGCCAAGGAGCTGATCTTCGGCGGCCGTCCCGTCAAGGGCGCCGACGCGGTCGGTCTCGGACTGGCCAGTCTGTCGGTCCCGGCCGACCAGGTGTACCCCGAGGCGTTGGCCATGGCGACCCGGCTGGCAGCGGGGGCGACGTTGGCCATCGCCGCGGCCAAGCGGGCCATCGACGACGGCATGGACACCGATCTGGCGAGTGGTCTCGCCATCGAGAGCCGGCTGTTCGCCGGGCTCTTCGCCACGCAGGACCAGAAGACCGGGATGGCCTCGTTCGTCAGGGAGGGGCCGGGCAAGGCCACCTTCACCGGTCGGTGAGCTCTGGATATCGTTTCAGCGCCGAGGATCTCGACTTCCTGACGTCCTCGGTCGGAGACGACCTACTCGCCGCGGCCCAGGCCCGGCCGCTCACGGATTCGTCCCTGCTGGCCGATCTCACCGGGCTCCGCCGGAGCGTCGGGTCCCGGGCCCAGGCCGTGGCCGAGACGGTGCGGCTGCGCCGAAAGGCGGTGCCCAAACTCGGTGAGCAGGCCGCGCGCTGGCTGTTCACCGACGAGGCGCTGCAGCAGGCGACCCCCTGGCCGGTCGCGCAGCACCGGGCTGCACGGTTGGCCGGCCACGGCGTGCACGACCTGACCTGCTCCGTCGGCGCCGACCTGGCCGCACTGGTCCCGGTCTGCGAGCCGGCGATCGGATCCGATCTGGACCCGGTCAGGGCGCGGATGGCCCGGCACAACCTCGCGTCCCTGGGCGTGCCCGCCCCGGTGCTGGTGGCCGATGCCCTGACGGTCGTCAGCCGAGGGTTGCTGCCGTACGCCGATCCGGCCCGCCGGGAGGCCGGCCGCCGGATCACCTCGGTCGACACGTTGCCGTCCGTCGCCGACCTCGACCACGTCCACTCCGCGCGGCTTCCAGTACTGCGGCTGCCGCCCGGCATCGACTACGAGGCATTGGGGCGGCCTGGCGAGGTGGAGATCGTGTCGCTGGACGGCGGCGCCCGGGAGGCGGTGCTCTGGCCGCCGGAACTTGGCGTGACGTCCCGTCGCGCCACGGTGTTGAGCAGCACCGGAGCCGGGTTCGAGGTCACCAGCGATGACCCGGACGAGGTTGCCAAGACCGTCCAGCCCGAGCACCTGGTGGGGGAGTGGCTCGTCGATCCCGATGCGGCCGTGGTCCGCGCACATCTGGTGCGCCACTACGGATGTCGTCACGGACTCCGCCAGCTCGACCCGCATCTGGCCTACCTGGCCGGACCTCGTCCCGCCGGCGTCAGGGCCTTTCGCGTCCTCGACTCCGCGGCCTACTCGGTGGCCACCGTCACGGGCTGGATCCGACGCGACGGGACCGGGACGTTGGAGATCAAGCAGCGCGGGACGTCGGTGGTGCCCGATGAGTTGCGCAAGCGGATGCGCCCCGCCATGACGAAGGACACCACGGTCGCCCACACCCTGGTGGTGGCCAGGATCGGCGATCGTCCGTGGGCTTTCTGGTGCCGAGCGTCCGAATCCGCCCCGTAGGATTTGCCGTCGTGACCTTCGAACTCCTTCCGGCCGTCGACGTCGCCGACGGGCAGGCCGTCCGCCTCGTGCAGGGCCGTGCCGGCACCGAGACCACCTACGGCGCACCGCTGGACGCGGCCCTGGCCTGGCAGGCCGACGGGGCGGAGTGGATCCATCTGGTGGACCTGGACGCCGCCTTCGGCCGCGGCTCGAACGCCGAGATGCTGGCGCGCGTGGTCGGGACCCTCGACGTCAAGGTCGAGCTGTCCGGTGGCATCCGCGACGACGCCTCACTCGAGGCGGCGCTGGCCACCGGCTGCACCAGGGTCAACATCGGCACGGCCGCGCTGGAGAACCCGGACTGGTGCGCCTCGGCGATCACCCGGTACGGCGACCAGGTCGCCGTCGGCCTCGACGTCCGCGGCACGACGCTCGCCGCCAGGGGCTGGACGCAGGACGGCGGGGATCTCTGGGAGGTGCTCGCCCGGCTCGATGCGCAGGGCTGTGCCCGCTACGTCGTCACCGACGTCACCAAGGACGGCACTCTCCGCGGCCCGAACATCGAACTGCTGCAACAGGTCTGCGCCGTCACCAAGGCACCGGTGGTGGCCAGCGGGGGCGTGTCGTCACTGGCCGACCTGGTCGCGTTGGCGGCGTTGGCCCCCCTCGGCGTCGAAGGCTCGATCGTCGGCAAGGCCCTCTATGCCGGCGCCTTCACCCTGCCCCAGGCCCTCGCCGCCGTCGCCTGACCCCCCGCCCCCCCGCGCTTATCAACTTCGACAGCGCTCATGAACGTGGTCTGTTCGGGGCTGGAGTGACGGAAATCGACCACTTCATGAGCGCAATTTACTGTGCCCTCCGCGGATACCCTGAACGCATGTCAGTTGCCGTGCGCGTCATCCCCTGTCTCGACGTGTCCGAGGGACGGGTGGTCAAGGGAGTCAACTTCCTGGATCTCGTCGACGCCGGGGATCCCGTCGAGATGGCCCGGCTGTACGACGTCGAGGGCGCCGACGAGCTGACCTTCCTGGACATCACCGCCACCAGCGACAACAGGGAGACCGCCTACGAGATGATCCGGCGCACCGCGGAGCAGGTCTTCATCCCGCTCACCGTCGGCGGCGGGGTCCGGACCCCGGACGACATCAACTCGCTGCTGCGCGCCGGCGCGGACAAGGTCTCCATCAACTCGGCAGCGGTAGCCCGTCCCGAATTCCTGTCCGAAGCGGCCCGGCGGTTCGGGTCGCAGTGCGTCGTCATCGCGATCGACGCCCGCCGTACCTCGGACCCGCTGTGCCGCAGCGGATTCGAGGTCACCACCCACGGTGGCCGCCAGGGCACCGGGATCGACGCGGTCGACTGGGCCATCCGGGCCGAGAAGGCGGGCGCCGGTGAGATCCTGCTGACCTCGATGGATGCCGACGGCACCAAGGCCGGGTTCGACGTGCCGATGCTGCAGCAGATCCGGGCGGCCGTCGGGGTTCCGCTGATCGCCTCGGGTGGCGCGGGGACGCTCGATCACTTCCCGGAGGCGGTGGCTGCCGGCGCCGACGCGGTGCTGGCCGCGTCGGTGTTCCACTTCGGCACGTTCCGCATCGATCAGGTCAAGGCCGAACTGGCGGCCGCGGGATACCCGGTGCGCCGCACTACGATCGCGACCGCGTCATGACCCCCCACCCCGCCATGGCCGCACAGATCAGCGGGCTGAAGTACAACGACGCCGGCCTGGTCTGCGCAGTGGCCCAGCAGTACGACACCAGGGAAGTCCTGATGGTCGCCTGGATGGACGCCGAAGCGGTCCGCCTGACGGTGGAAACCGGCCGGGCCACGTACTTCTCGCGTTCCCGGAACGAGTATTGGGTCAAGGGCGAGACGTCGGGCCACACCCAGCGGGTCATCGAGGTGCGCCGTGACTGCGACGGCGACACCCTGCTGGTCCTGGTCGATCAGACCGGCGCGGCCTGCCACACCGGCACCCGGACCTGCTTCGACAACGGCCTGATCAGCTGAGATCTGAGATTTCAGTACTGGTCCGGGTCAGGCGCCGGGGTCGGCGAGGTAGTGGTAGCCGTGGTGCCGGGCGAATCCCAGTCGGCGGTACATGGCCAGTGCCACCGGGTTCGCCTCGTCGACCTGCAGATAGACGGAGTGCGCCGGCTCCGCCTGGTCTGCGGCCCAGCGGGCGAGTTCACCCATCACATGACGGCCGATGCCGGTGCGGCGATGACCGGCGTCCACCGTCACCGCCGTGACGCCCAGCCAGCCCTCGGTGACCACACCCCTGGCCACCCCGCGTGGAGTACAGGACGGGTGCTGCCCAGGCGGGTGCTGGCCGGACGGGTGCTGGCCGGACGGGTGCTGCCCAGGCGGGTGCTGGCCGGACGGGTGCTGGCCTGGCGGGTGCTGGCCGGGCGGGTGCTGGCCAGGCGGGTGCTGGCCGGACGGGTCGTCGCCCGGCACGGTCAGGAAGACCGGTGATGCCGCGTTGGTCAGCACGGCGACGGCCGTGGGCGGGAGCGGATTGCCGCGGTAGAGGTAGCCGGACAGCCAAGCGTCCGACGGCACCGGGTCGAAACGGCTGGGCGGCAACAGGTCCGACCGCGGGCAGGCCGCCGCGACGTCGACGACGGCAGCCGTCATGACCGCGGTCGAGTGGTACGGACGCCACCCGCCCGCCTGCAACTGCAGATCCAACCCGGCGAGCGCGGAGCCCGGCCGGTCCTCCGGCATCTGGATGACGGCCGGCAGCCCGACAGCGCGGTAGAACTCCCGGATCGCCCGAAGCGCCTCGGCCGGTTCGCATCCCGGCGATCCGAGCGGCAGCACCGAGTTCGCGCGGCCGGTGAAGCCGTGCCCGGCGCGCAGCAGCCAGTCGCCGAGCGCCTCGGTGGTCGTGCCCTGCCAACCCCGACCCGCGATCTGCTCGAGGGCGGTGACGTCGAGCCCCTCGTCGAGGCCGGACGGCTGGGCAGCGGGGGAGTCGTCGGCACCGGGCACGGTCCAACACTAGGGACCGTTCGAGAGCGGGCAGAATGACCCCCATGGCATTCCTCTCGGCGTCGGTCGCCCCGCCGCCGTCCCCCACCTCAGCGACCCACCAGGCGACCGCATCGGCAGCCGCCCAAGAGCCGACCACGCCGGAAGCCCAGCCCCGCCCGGCCATCCGGCCGGCGCTCGGGGTCGTGTCGCCGACGTTGGAGGAGTTCCGCGAACTCGCGCGCGACCGCCGAGTCATCCCCGTCACGCGCCGGTTGCTCGCCGACTCGGTGACCCCGGTCGGCCTGTACGCCACGCTGGCGGCCGGCCGCGAGGGCACCTACCTGCTGGAGTCCGCCGAGCACGGCAAGTCATGGTCCCGGTGGTCCTTCGTCGGGGTTCGCAGCGCTGCCGCGCTGACCGAATCCGACGGGCAGGCGGAGTGGATCGGGACGCCGCCGACCGGACTGCCCACCGGCGGTGATCCGCTCGCGGCGCTGGCCGAGACGGTGCGACTGCTCCACACCGAGCCGCTCGCCGGGTTGCCGCCGCTCACCGGTGGCATGGTCGGCTACCTCGGTTACGACATCGTCCGGCGGCTGGAACGCATCGGGACGCCGGGCCGCGAACCGGCTGACGAATTGCAGGTGCCCGAGCTGGTGATGCTGATGTCGACGGATCTGGCCGCACTGGACCACCACGAAGGCACCGTCACGCTCATCGCCAACGCCGTCAACTGGGATGCCAGCGACGAGCGGGTGGACCTCGCCTACGCCGACGCCCTCGACCGGCTGGACGCGATGTCCCGCTCGCTCGGAGCCCCGGTCCCGGTACCGGCTGCCATCTTCGACCAGCCGGAGCCGGTCTTCAGCCGCCGGACCGGCAGCGACGACTACCGCGCGATGGTGGAGGTGGCCCAGGAGCACATCCGGGCCGGCGACGCCTTCCAGATCGTGCTGTCGCAGCGGTTCGACGTCCCGACCGACGCCTCCCCGATCGAGGTCTACCGGGTGCTGCGGGCCACGAACCCGTCGCCGTACATGTACCTGCTGCAACTGCCGACGCCGACCGGCCGTCCGATGGCGGTCGTGGGGTCGTCACCCGAGGCCCTGGTGACCGTTCGGGACGGGGTGGTGACGATGCACCCGATCGCCGGAACCCGGCCGCGGGGGGTGTCCGAGGAGGACGACATCCTGCTCGCCAAGGATCTGCTGGCGGACGTCAAGGAACGCAGCGAGCACGTCATGCTCGTCGACCTCGGCCGCAACGACCTCGGGCGGGTCTGCTCGCCCGGCACCGTCAGGGTCGTCGATTTCTTCACCATCGAGCGGTACAGCCATGTGATGCACATCGTGTCGACGGTGACCGGTTCCCTGGCCCCCGGCCGCACGGCCTTCGACGCGCTGAAGGCCTGCTTCCCGGCCGGCACGCTCTCCGGAGCGCCGAAACCGCGCGCCATGCAGATCATCGACGAGTTGGAACCGGCCCGCCGTGGCGTCTACGGCGGGGTGGTCGGTTATCTGGACTTCGCGGGCGATGCCGACACTGCCATCGCCATCCGGACGGCCCTGCTCACCGACGGCCTGGGCTACGTGCAGGCCGGAGCGGGCGTGGTGGCCGATTCGGTGCCCGCCAACGAGGATGCGGAGTGCCGGCACAAGGCCTTCGCGGTGATCGCCGCCATCGCGGCCGCCGGCACCATGCGGGCTGCCGGCGATGTCTGAGACGAGCTCCACCACCGCGGCCGTCACTGATCCGACGTCGACCGCCAAGGCGCGGCGGCGGCCGGCGGTGCTGGCGCTGCTGGTGGTGCTGGGCGCAGCGGCGGCGGCCGGCGCGGCGGCCATGACGTGGTGGACGCAGGCCTTCGCGGACTCGCTGTCCGGAACGATCACCACCAGGGCCACCGGATCGCAGACCGACGCCCTGCTCATTCCCGTTGCCCTCGTCGCGCTCGCCGGCTTCGGCGCCGCCCTGGCGACGACCGGTGCGGTGCGCCGCCTGGTCGGTGCGGTGCTTGCCCTCGGTGGCGCCGGTGCGGCGGGGCTGGCCATCGTCGCGATGTTCTCGGCGCCCTCGACGCTGCGATCCGATCTGACGCGGCCGGCCGACTCCGCCGGTCCGGCGCAGGTGCACGTGATCGGGCCGATCCTGGGACTGCTGGCCGGACTGCTGGTGGCTCTGGCCGGCGTGCTTGTGATGGCCGGGTTCGGGGCCAGGAAGGGGCGGCGGGCCCTTGGTAGCCGGTACGACGCGCCGATCGCCCGGCGGCGGAGTGCCGGAAATTCCCGGGAGACGACGGCGGCGACGGGAGCGGTGGCAGCTGCCGCCCCGGACCTCGCCGACCCCGCGGCGGATGCGAATGCGGCTGCGCAGTGGTGGAAGGCGCTCGATGCCGGACACGACCCGACGGCGTCCGACGGGTCCGCGGGCAAAAGGGTGGTGCCAACCACCGTCACCGCAGATGACTGGCATCCGGACTCGAATGACGCGGACCCGGGGGCGTCCCCGGGGGGTCCGACACGTCCGCCGGAATCGTAGGTGTGATCGCCTCCTGAACTGCCAGGTCTCCGAGCCGGGCAGTGCGGATCCGCCGGTCCGGACCCGGGGTGTCCGTCGAGGCCGCGAAGGGCAGCTAGCATGGCACCGACGGGCAGCAGTGCCCGTCGGACAAATTCCCGGGCTTCCGGTTCGTCGGACTGCTCGGAGGGCCTTCGCCGCCATTCCGCGCAGCGCGCGGACGGGGTGCGGTACCGGCCCCCGATTGTCACAGGGAGATGAGCCGAGTGAGTGTGCTGGAGGCGATTCTCGCCGGGGTGCGGGAGGATCTCGCGGCCCGTGAGTCCGCCATTCCGCTCGCCCAGGTCAAGGCGGCGGCCGCCGCGGCTCCACCGCCCCTCCCCGTTCTGTCGATCCTCCGCGAACCGGGCGTCGGCGTCATCGCGGAGGTCAAGCGGGCCAGTCCGTCCAAAGGTCGGCTGGCCACCATCTCCGATCCGGCCGCTCTGGCCGCCGCCTACGCGTCCGGTGGTGCGCGCGCGATCTCCGTCCTCACCGAGGGCCGGCGGTTCGGCGGATCTCTCGCCGATCTCGACTCGGTGCGGGCAGCAGTCGACATCCCCGTGTTGCGCAAGGACTTCATCGTCTCGCCCTACCAGGTGCACGAGGCGCGGGCGCACGGCGCCGATCTGGTCCTGCTGATCGTCGCGGCCCTGGCCCAGCCGGTGCTGCATGGTCTGCTCGAGCGTGTCGAGTCCCTCGGGATGACGGCGCTCGTCGAGGTTCACACCGAGGCCGAAGCCGATCGCGCGCTGGACGCCGGCGCGCGCGTCATCGGCGTCAACGCCCGCGACCTGACCACGCTGGCGGTCGATCGTGATGTCTTCGCGCGGATCGCCCCCGGACTGCCGTCCGACATCGTCACCATCGCCGAGTCCGGCGTCCGCGGTACCGCCGACCTGCTGGCCTACGCCGGCGCCGGTGCCCACGCGGTGCTGGTCGGCGAGGGTCTGGTGACGAGCGGCGATCCCCGTGCCGCCGTGGCCGACCTGGTGACAGCCGGCTCCCACCCGTCCTGCCCGCGTCCCTTGCGCTGACCCCCCGCGTCCCTCGCGCGGACCGCGGCGTCGAACGCCGCCCGGATCGCCGATCGCCGCCCGGATCTGCCGACGCATCGTCCGTGGTGAGCCAGATCGATCCCCGGGTCGGCGCGGAGTGTCGCCCCGGTGCGGCAGTATGGATGCGGGCCGAGATGTCGTCGGCACGCACGCACACCGATCCAGTTTGGAGCCGATTCCTCCGTGAGTTCTGCAACTGAAAGCCTTGCCACCTCCGTGCCAGCCGAGACGCTGCCGGAGACCGTCCCGACAGCACCCACGGCGCCGACCGCCACCCCGCGCACGTCGCTGCGCAGCCCGCGGGCCGACGGCCTCCCGCGTCCGTCGGACGGGATCGGCGGTACCTCGCACGATCCGGACGAGCGCGGCTACTACGGAACGATGGGTGGCCGCTGGCTGCCGGAGGCGCTGGTCGGCGCCTTGGACGAGGTCTGGGATTCCTACAGCAAGGCCCGGATCGACCCCGAGTTCCTCGCCGAGCTCGATCGGCTCGCGCAGGACTATGCCGGACGGCCGAGCCCCGTCACCGATGCCGAGCGGCTCACCGCCCACGTCGGGGGAGCGCGGATCCTGCTGAAACGCGAGGACCTCAACCACACCGGCAGCCACAAGATCAACAACGTGCTCGGCCAGGCTCTGCTGACGAAGCGGATGGGCAAGACCAGAGTCATCGCCGAGACCGGTGCCGGCCAGCACGGCGTCGCCACCGCAACGGCCGCTGCGCTGCTCGGCCTGCAGTGCACGATCTACATGGGCCGGGTCGACACCGAGCGCCAGGCCCTCAACGTCGCCCGGATGCGCCTGCTCGGCGCCGAGGTCATCGCGGTCGACTCGGGCTCGGCGACGCTCAAGGACGCCATCAACGAGGCGTTCCGCGACTGGGTGACCAACGTTGCGACCACCTACTACCTGTTCGGTACCGTCGGCGGCCCGCACCCGTTCCCGCTGATCGTCCGGGATTTCCAGCGGATCATCGGTCTGGAGGCCCGCCAGCAGGTCCTCAACATGACGGGCCGGCTGCCCGACGCGGTGGTGGCCTGCGTCGGCGGCGGCTCCAACGCGATCGGCGCGTTCCACGCCTTTCTGGACGACGCCGACGTGCGCCTGGTCGGCATGGAGGCCGGCGGTGACGGCATCGAGACCGGTCGGCACGCCTCGACCATCAGCGGCGGCACCATCGGCGTACTGCACGGTGCGCGGTCATTCCTGTTGCAGGACAACGACGGTCAGATCATCGAGTCGCATTCCATCTCCGCCGGGCTGGACTACCCCGGGGTCGGCCCTGAACAGGCGCACCTCGCGGAGATCGGGCGGGCCGAGTTCCGGTCCATCACGGACACCCAGGCGATGGACGCGTTCGCGTTGCTGAGCCGCACGGAAGGCATCATCCCGGCCATCGAATCGGCCCATGCGATCGCGGGGGCCGTCACCCTGGCGAAGGAGATCGGGCCCGGCGGCATCGTGCTGATCAACGTCTCGGGTCGCGGTGACAAGGACATGGAGACCGCCATGGAGTGGTTCGGCCTGGGGGACGACAAGTCCGGGGCGGCGATCCATCCCCTACCCGGTGTCGAGATGATCGCCGGAGTCACCAGCGGCGAGGCGGTCTGATGTCCGGTCCCGACGTGCTCGCAGACGTCTTCGCCGGCACCCGACGCGAGGGTCGGGCGGCACTCGTCGGCTATCTGCCGGCCGGGTTCCCGACGGTCGACGAGTCGGCTGACACGTTGATTGCCATGATCGAGGGCGGGTGCGACCTGGTCGAGGTCGGTGTGCCGTTCTCCGACCCTGTGCTGGACGGTCCGGTGATCCAGGCGGCCGCAGAGACGGCCCGAGGCCACGGTTTTCGGTTGCGGGACACGTTCACCGTCGTCGAGCGCATCTCCGCGGCCGGCGGCCGCGCCGTCGTGATGTCCTACTTCAATCCGATCCTGGCCTATGGCGTGGAGAACTTCGCCCGTGATCTCGCCGCCGCCGGCGGGCTGGGGGTCATCACTCCCGACCTGATCGTCGACGAGGCCGGCTCCTGGTTGGACGCCGCGCAGCAGTACGGGATCGACCCGATCTTCCTGGTGGCACCGTCCTCGTCCGCCGAGCGGATCAGCATCACCGCTGCGGCCACCAGAGGGTTCCTCTATGCGGCGTCGACGATGGGTGTGACGGGGGCGAGGGACCAGGTCTCCTCGGCCGCGCCAGCGCTGGTCGCCAAGTGCCGTGAGCTCACCGATCTGCCGATCGGGGTCGGGCTCGGGGTCCGCACCGGAGCCCAGGCCGCCCAGATCGCCGCCTTCGCGGACGCCGTGATCGTCGGGTCCGCGTTCACCTCCGCCGCGGCGGAGGGTCCGGCGGCCGTCCGGGCGCTGGCCGAGGATCTGGCCACCGGGGTCCGTTCCGCCGAGCGGCCTGTCGCCACGATGTCGACCGCGGTGGCCGAAGCACCGGCAGCCCGTTGATGACGACGGGACCGGTCGCCGCTGCGACCGAGTACCTCGCGAGCATCCCATCACCTCCGCGTGGCGTCATCCACCTCTGGATCCTGCCGATCCGGGCCTACGCGTTCTGCATCATCATCGGCATCATCGTCGCCGTCATCTGGGGCAATCGTCGTTTCGTTGCGCGAGGCGGCCGCCCCGGCCGGGTCACCGACATCACCGTGTTCTGCGTGCCCTTCGGCCTGGTCGGCGGTCGGCTCTACCATGTCATCACCGACAACGAGCTCTACTTCCGGGCGGGCCGGAACCCGTGGAACGCCTTCGCCATCTGGGACGGCGGCCTCGGCATCTGGGGCGCCATCGCGTTGGGCGGGGTGGGTGCGTGGCTGGGTTGCCGCTACTACAAGGTCCCGCTGTCCGCGTTCGCCGACGCCGTTGCGCCCGGCATCATCGTGGCGCAGGCGATCGGCCGGCTCGGCAACTACTTCAACCAGGAACTCTTCGGGTCGAAGACCACGCTCCCCTGGGGCCTGGACGTCTTCCTGCGCACCCCGGGAGGCGAATCGGGAACGATTCTCGGCTGCGACCCTCTCAACACGGGCGCCGCCCCCGAGTTCAACCCGACCTACATCAAGGCCGACCCGACGGTGCTGTGCGGGACGTACCAGCCGACGTTCCTGTACGAGCTGCTGTGGAACCTGGCCATCGCTGCCGTGCTGGTCTGGGCCGACCGGAAGTTCCGGTTGGGTCGCGGGCAGGTCTTCTGGCTCTACGTCGCCGGCTACACCCTCGGCCGCGGCTGGATCGAAACCCTCCGCATCGACACGGCAAACACCTTCCTCGGTCTGCGGATCAACGTGTTCACCTCGATCCTGCTGTTCATCGTCTCGGTGGCGATCCTGATCGCCCGTCGCGGCGTGGAGCGGGAGGACCCGGCGAGCCTGCAGGGCAAACCGCCCAAACTGGCAGCCGGCGAGGTCGAGACCGGCCCGGCCACCGAGACGGCAGGCGAGCAGCTGGACGGGGCCGGCGTGGAGCTTGCCGAGACGGCTGACTCCGACCTGGATCCCGACCAGGACCCGAAGCAGACGCAACACCTGGACGAAGCATCGGTGACCGCCGGCGCACCGTCGGAACCGGTTTCGTCAGGTTCGGACGGGGCTTCCGAACGGACGACGGCCGAACAGGTGACGCCATCCACGTCATCCGGCGTCGACGGGTCTGAACGGCGCCCGGAGGCCTGATCGTGCGGTCCGGCAGCCCCTCCCACCTGTGGGAAAGCCCTGCCGTGGTGTTCGTTTCGCGTCAGTCCTGTAATCTGCCGTTAACTGGGCCACCGTCGTCCTGGTCACCCGGAATGGGGTTTGCGGTTCTGCATCGGCGGTGATCCCTCTGGTGTCTGCTGAGACCTCATCGTGGCCTTTCCGATGGGGTGGCGTTCACACGCACGCCCACACCGTCCAGCCCCACCGGATCCAGCCCCATCCAGTACTGCCGCCACTGACAGCAACATTCGCTGTGATCCCATCGCCGGTCCGGATACGGAATCGATGATGTCGGTCGCACCGACGACGACGGGAGGCTTGCCGTGAAGTACTCGGCAATTCCGGGTCCCCAGGGCCTGTACGACCCCTCATACGAGAGCGATTCCTGCGGCGTGGCCGCGGTCGCCGACATCAAGGGACGACGGAGCAACAAGATCGTCGCCGACGGCATCACGGCACTGATCAACCTGGAGCACCGTGGTGCCGCCGGCGCTGACCCGGCCGTGGGCGATGGTGCCGGCATCCTGTTCCAGGTCCCGGAAGGCTTCCTGCGCGCCGTCGTCGACTTCGATCTGCCCGTCGCAGTGGCCTGCGGCGACCGCGAGGGTCAGGAGCCCGACGGCTGCGCCTTCGCGGTCGGCATCGCCTTCCTGCCCGCCGATGACGAGGAGCGGGTCCGCGCCAAGGCCATCGTCGAGGCCATCATCGCGGAGGAGGGGCTCGACCTGCTGGGCTGGCGCTCCGTCCCGATCGACCCGGTGGGCGCCGGAGTCGGGCAGATGGCGCTCGACGTCATGCCCGTTTTCGAGCAGCTCTTCCTGGCCGGCCCGGCCGACCAGCATGGTCACCGTCCGTACGGGATCGCACTGGACCGCCTGGTGTACGCCGTGCGCAAGCGATCCGAGAACGAGACTGTGGCGGCTGACGTGGACGTGTACTTCCCGTCCCTGTCCAGCCGGACCATGGTCTACAAGGGCATGCTGACCACCCAGCAGCTGCCGGATTTCTTCGACGACCTCCGCGACACCCGGGTCGAGAGCGCGATCGTGATCGTGCACTCCCGCTTCTCCACCAACACCTTCCCGGCCTGGCCGCTGGCCCACCCGTTCCGCTTCATCGCGCACAACGGCGAGATCAACACGGTCCGCGGCAACCGGAACCGGATGCGCGCCCGCGAGGCGTTGCTGGCCACCGACCTGATCCCCGGCGACCTGTCCCGCGTCTTCCCGATCAACAGCCCGCTCGCCTCTGATTCCGCGTCGTTCGACGAGGTGCTGGAACTGCTGCACCTCGGCGGTCGCAGCCTGCCGCACGCCGTGATGATGATGATCCCGGAGGCCTGGGAGAACAGCCGCGACACGATGGACCCGGCGATCCGCGGCTTCGCCGAGTTCCACGCGTCGGTGATGGAGCCATGGGACGGCCCGGCCTGTGTCACCTTCACCGACGGCCGTCTGCTCGGAGCGGTGCTGGACCGCAACGGCCTTCGCCCCGGACGGTGGTGGCTGACCAGCGACGACACCGTCGTGCTGGCCTCCGAGGCCGGTGTGCTGCCGATCCCGCCGGAGAAGATCATCGAGCGTGGCCGCCTGCAGCCCGGCCGGATGTTCCTGGTGGACACCGTCGTCGGCCGGATCATGGACGACGCCGAGGTCAAGTCGCGGCTCGCGGCCCAGCACCCGTACGCCGACTGGGTGCATGCCGGACTGGTCCCGCTCGGCGACCTCCCGGCCCGTGAGCACGTGGTCACCTCCCACGACGCCGTGCTGCGCCGCCAGCAGGTGTTCGGCTACTCCGAGGAGGACCTGCGGATCCTCGTCACGCCGATGGCGGCCACCGGAGCCGAAGCGATCGGATCGATGGGCACCGACACCCCGGAGGCCGTGCTGTCGGCCCGGCCGCGGTTGCTCTTCGACTACTTCTCGCAGCTCTTCGCCCAGGTCACCAACCCGCCGCTGGACGCCATCCGCGAGCAGGTCGTCACCAGCATGTCCAGCGTCATCGGGCCGGAGGAGAACCTGCTGGCTCCGTCCCCCAACTCCTGCCGGCAGATCTCGCTGCCGTTCCCGGTCATCGACAACGACGACCTGGCCAAGCTGGTCGGCGTCAATTCCGACGGCAACATGGCCGGCTTCGCCTCGTCGGTGATCTCCGGCCTGTACGAGGTGGAGGGCGGCGCGGAAGCCCTGCGATCCGCGCTGGAGCGATGTCGGCGCGAGGCCGACGAGGCCATCGCCGGCGGCGCCCGCATCCTGGTGCTGTCCGACCGCGACTGCGACGCGCGGCATGCGCCGATCCCGTCGTTGCTGCTCACCTCCGCCGTCCACCAGCACCTGGTCCGGCAGAAGTCCCGGACGAAGGTTGCGCTGATCACCGAGACCGGCGACGCCCGCGAGGTGCACCACGTGGCGCTGCTGCTCGGCTACGGCGCGGGCGCGGTCAACCCGTACCTGGCGCTCGAGTCCGCCGAGGACCTGGCCGTCACCGGTCTGCTGGGGGACACGACCCCGGCCAAGGCGGTGACCAACATGGTCTACGCGCTCGGCAAGGGCGTGCTCAAGGTGATGAGCAAGATGGGCATCTCGACGGTCGGCTCGTACCGCCAGGCCCAGGCGTTCGCCGCGTTCGGTATCGACGAGAGCGTGCTGGGCGAATACTTCACCGGCACCACCTCCCGCACCGGCGGCAGCGATCTCGGCGTCATCGCGCAGGACATCCTGGAACGGCACTCGCTGGCATTCGTCTCCAACACGGCCGTGCGCGAGCACCGCGGCCTGGAGATCGGCGGCCAGTACCAGTGGCGTCGGGAGGGCGAGATCCACCTGTTCAACCCGGAGACCGTCTACCTGCTCCAGCACGCCACCAAGACGAAGCAGGTCTCGGTGTTCCGGCGGTATACCGACACGGTGGACGAACTGTCCCGCAAGGGCGGCACGCTGCGTGGCCTGTTCGGCCTGCGCACCGACGTCAGGACGCCGATCCCGCTGACCGAGGTCGAGCCCGTCGAGGCGATCGTAAGGCGCTTCGTCACCGGGGCCATGTCCTACGGCTCCATCTCGATCGAAGCCCATCAGACGCTGGCCATCGCCATGAACAGGCTCGGTGGACGATCCAACACCGGCGAGGGCGGCGAAGACGTCGAGCGGCTGCTCGACCCGGCGCGACGCAGCGCGATCAAGCAGGTGGCGTCAGGCCGGTTCGGTGTGACGAGCGCCTACCTGGTCAACTCCGACGAGATCCAGATCAAGATGGCCCAGGGGGCCAAACCCGGTGAGGGCGGCCAACTTCCGGGCAACAAGATCTACCCGTGGATTGCCAAGACCAGGCACGCCACCACTGGTGTCGGGCTGATCTCGCCGCCGCCGCACCACGACATCTACTCGATCGAGGATCTCAAGCAGCTGATCCACGATCTGCGCAACGCGAACCCGAGGGCCGCGGTATCGGTGAAGCTGGTCGCCGAACCCGGGGTCGGCACGGTGGCCGCCGGTGTGGTCAAGGCCCACGCCGACCTGGTCATCATCGCCGGCTACGACGGCGGTACCGGTGCCGCGCCGCTCACCTCGCTCAAGCACACCGGCCAGCCCTGGGAACTGGGGCTCGCGGAGGCACAGCAGACGTTGCGGCTCAACGGTCTGCGCGAACAGGTCCGGCTGCAGGCCGACGGCGGCCTGAAGACCGGGCGTGACGTCGTCATCGCCGCCCTGCTGGGCGCCGAGGAGTTCGGTTTCGCCACCGCTCCGCTGGTGGTCGCCGGCTGCGTGATGATGCGTGTCTGCCACCTCGACACCTGTCCGGTCGGCATCGCCACCCAGAACCCGGTGCTGCGCGAGCGGTTCACCGGGACGCCGGAGTTCGTCGAGACCTTCTTCCTGTTCCTGGCCGAGCAGGTGCGCGAATACCTTGCCGCCCTTGGGTTCCGGTCGATCACCGAGGCGGTGGGTCACGCCGAACTGCTGGACATCGCCCCCGCGGTCGACCACCACCGGGCCCGCGGACTCGACCTGGCGCCGCTCCTGGCGGTGGCAGACATCGATGCCGGTCACTCCTGCACGAACCCGGCGCAGCACGACCTGTCCGACACGCTGGATGCGCGTTTCATCGAGCAGGCCGCGCAGACCCTGACCGACGGCTCACCGGTGCGGCTGACGTCGCTCGTCCGCAACGTCAACCGGACGGTCGGCACCATGCTGGGCTCCGAGGTGACCCGTCGGTTCGGCCCGGAGGGACTCCCCGCCGGCACCATCGACCTCGACCTGACGGGCACCGCCGGGCAGTCCCTCGGGGCGTTCCTGCCGACGGGCATCGTCATCACCCTCACCGGTGACGCCAACGACTACGTGGCCAAGGGTCTGTCCGGCGGCCGCATCGTGGTGAAGCCGGCCGAGGACTCGCCGGCCCAGGCGCCCGGCGCCAAGACGCAGGTGATCGCCGGCAACACCATCGGGTACGGCGCCACGTCCGGCGAGCTGTACCTGCGCGGTCGGGTGGGGGAGCGGTTCGCCGTCCGCAACTCCGGCGCGCTGATGGTCGCCGAGGGCACCGGCGACCACGCGATGGAGTACATGACCGGCGGGCGGGTGGTGATCCTCGGCCGCACCGGCCGCAACGCCGCCGCCGGCATGAGCGGTGGGATCGGCTACCTGCTGGATGCCGATCTGACCAGGATCAACAAGGAGCTGGTCGACGTCGAGGTCCTGGACGCCGACGAGCTGATCTGGCTCGGCGAGGTGGTGGCCGACCACGCCAGGTACACCGGTTCGCCGATTGCCAGGGCTCTGCTGGCCGCCTGGCCGGAGGAGTCCGCCCGGTTCTCCCGGGTGATGCCGCGCGACTACCGCAAGGTGCTGGCGCTGCAGGCCCGCGCTGCCGAAACCGGCGTCGATGCCGACGATCTGATCATGGAGGCCTCCCGTGGCTGACCCCAGCGGGTTCCTGAAGTACGAGCGTCATACGCCAACCCGTCGTCCCGTCCCGCTGCGTCTGCGCGACTGGAAAGAGGTGTACGAGCCGTTCAGCGAGGCCGAGACGCGAGACCAGGCTGCCCGATGCATGGACTGCGGGATCCCGTTCTGCCACCAGGGTTGTCCGCTCGGAAACCTGATCCCGGAGTGGAACGAACTGGTCCGCACCGGCCGGTGGGAGGACGCCTCCGACCGGTTGCACGCCACGAACAACTTCCCCGAGTTCACCGGCCGGCTGTGTCCGGCTCCGTGCGAGGGCTCCTGTGTCCTGGCCATCGGTGACGACCCGGTGTCGATCAAGGTCGTCGAGCAGCAGATCGCGGACCGGGCGATCGCCGACGGCGGGCTCGCCCCGCGGCCGGCGGCCGTGTCGACGGGCCGGAAGGTGGCCGTCGTCGGTTCCGGGCCGGCCGGCCTCGCCGCAGCGCAGCAGCTGGCCAGGGCCGGGCACGAGGTCACGGTCTTCGAGCGTGACGGCCGCATCGGCGGGCTGATGCGCTACGGCATCCCCGAGTTCAAGATGGGCCGTGACGTGCTGGACCGCCGCCTCGAGCAGATGACGGCCGAGGGCGTGCGTTTCCTCACCCACTGCGCCGTCGGCGTCGACCTGTCGGTGGCCGACCTGCGCCACAACTTCCACGCCATCATCATCGCGACCGGCTCGACCGTCCCGCGCGAGCTGCAGGTCGACGGGCGCAGGCTCGACGGAGTGGAGCTGGCGATGGACTACCTGGTCAGCGCCAACAAAGCCCTCGAGGGCACCGCTGATCTCGCGCCGCGGTTCGACGCCGCCGGCCGGCACGTGGTAATCATCGGCGGTGGTGACACCGGGGCCGACTGCTACGGCACCGCGCTGCGTCAGGGCGCCGCGTCGGTGACGCAGCTGGACATCCACGTGCAGCCGCCGGTGACCCGTCATCCGTCGACGCCGTGGCCGGTGTACCCGTTGCTGCTGCGCACGTCTGCCGCCCACGAAGAGGGTGGCCAGCGCGTGTTCGGCGTCAACTCGACGTCGTTCGAAGGCACCGACGGGCGGGTCACCGGGATCCACCTGGTCGAGGGCAAGCGGGTCGGCGGCGGGTTCATCCCGTCAGCAGGCACCGAGACCGACCTCGAGGCCGATCTGGTGCTGCTCGCGCTCGGGTTCGTCGGCCCGGAGCGCGAGGGTCTGCTCGACGACCTCGGGATCGACATCTCGGGCCGCGGCACCGTCGACCGCGACGACGACTACATGACGAACATGCCCGGGGTCTTCGTGGCCGGCGACGCCGGTCGCGGGCAGTCGCTGATCGTCTGGGCCATCGCCGAGGGGCGCTCCGCTGCGGCCGGTGTGGACGCGTATCTCTCCGGCGGGTCCAGCCTGCCCGACCCGCTCCAGCCCACCGCCATCGCCCTGCGCTGAGGTTCCGGCCCCAGCCCACCCCGACCGCGCTTATCAACTTCGCCGGCGCTCATGATCGGGTCGATTCGCGCACCACGCGTCCCAAAACGGCCACCTTCGTCAGCGCAGACGATGTTGATAAGCGCGGCCGGAGGCAGTGTGACCCCGATGACGGAATCGGTTCAGAAAACAGTTACTCTCAGAGCATGGATCGCCGCGCAAAAATCGTCTGCACCCTTGGCCCAGCCACGTCCTCCGAGGAAGCGATCACCTCGCTGATCGAGGCCGGCATGAACGTGGCCAGGATGAACTTCAGCCACGGTGACTACGCCGATCACCAGATCGTCCATGGTCACGTCCGCTCCGCCGCGAAGAAGCTCGGCAAGACCGTCGGCATCCTCGCCGACCTGCAGGGGCCGAAGATCCGCCTCGGCCGCTTCAGCGACGGACCCCACGTCTGGGAGACCGGCAGCACCGTCACCATCACCGTCGACGACATCATCGGCACCGCCGATCGCGTCTCCACCACCTACAAGGGCCTCGCCAACGACGCCCGTCCCGGCGACCGCCTGTTGATCGACGACGGCAAGGTCGGCCTGGTCGTCACCACCGTCGAGGGCAACGACGTCCGCTGCACCGTCACCGAGGGCGGCCCGGTCAGCAACAACAAGGGCATCTCGCTCCCGGGCATGAACGTCTCCGTACCCGCCATGTCCGAGAAGGACGTGTCGGACCTCAAGTTCGCGCTGTCCCTCGGCGTCGACTTCATCGCCCTGTCGTTCGTCCGGTCGCCGGCCGACGTCGATCTGGTGCACGCCGTCATCGACGAGGTCGGGGCCACCCGCATCCCGGTGATCGCCAAGCTGGAGAAGCCGGAAGGCGTCGCCAACCTCGAAGCCATCGTGCTGGCGTTCGACGGCGTCATGGTCGCCCGTGGTGACCTCGGCGTCGAGCTCCCGCTGGAGCAGGTGCCGCTGGTGCAGAAGCGCTGCGTCCAGATCGCCCGCGAGAACGCCAAGCCCGTCATCGTCGCCACCCAGATGCTCGAATCGATGATCGAGCACTCCCGGCCGACCAGGGCCGAGGCCTCGGACGTCGCCAACGCCGTGCTGGACGGCGCCGACGCGGTGATGCTCTCGGGCGAGACCTCGGTCGGCAAGTACCCGTTCGTCACCGTCGCGACGATGGCCCGCATCATCGAGGCCGTCGAGGCCGAGACCACTGTCGTCCCGCCGTTGACGCACGTCCCCCGCACCAAGCGCGGCGTGCTCTCCTACGCGGCCCGCGACATCGGGGAGCGGCTGGAGGCCAAGGCGCTGGTGGCGTTCACGCAGTCCGGCGACACCGTCCGGCGGTTGGCCCGGTTGCACACCAACCTGCCGCTGCTGGCGTTCACCCCGCTCGAGTCCACCTGCAACCAACTCGCCCTGACGTGGGGCACCAAGACCTTCCAGGTCGCCCCGGTCGACACCACCGACGCCATGGTCGAGCTGGTCGACTCGGCCATGCTGCAGGTCCCCGGTTATCACGCCGGCGATACCGTGGTGATCGTGGCCGGCTCGCCGCCCAACACCTCGGGTTCGACCAACCTGATCCGGGTGCACCGGCTGGGTTACAAGGACTGACCGCGCAACCGTACTGTTCGCGCACCCGGCCCACCCGATGACCGTGACGAGAGCCGCACCGTCATCGGGTGAGGCCGCACAGCCACTACGGTGATCGCTGTGGACGAACCGAGCGACCTGCCCGACGGACCGAACCCCAGCAGTGGCCCCGAGGCGATGGCCGGGCTGCTGACCCTGCTCGACCTGGAACGGTTGGAGGACAACCTGTTCCGGGGTGTGTCTCCGGAGCAATCGACGATGCGCGTGTTCGGCGGGCAGGTCGCTGCGCAGGCGCTGACGGCCGCCGGGCGCACCGTCTCACCGGATCGCCGGGTGCACTCCCTGCACGCCTACTTCCTCCGTCCCGGGGATCCGGCCGTTCCCATCGTCTTCGAGGTCGACCGGACCAGGGATGGCAGCTCCTTCACCACCAGACGGGTGGTGGCGATCCAGCACGGCAAGGCGATCTTCACGTTGTCCGGTTCGTTCCAGCTCGCCCAGGACGGCCCTGACCACGGCGATCCGATGCCAGAGGTGCCCGCGCCGGAGTCACTGCCGACCTTCGCGGAGCGAGTCGCTGCCGCATCGGCCCCGTTGGCGGTGATGAACCGGATCCCGCGGCCGTTCGACACGCGCTACGTCAACGAACCACCGTGGCACTTCGGAGCGCAACCACAGGCCGCCGCCCGGAATCAGGTGTGGTTCAAGAGCCTCTCCGCTCTACCCGACGACCAGTTGCTGCACGTCTGCATGCTGGCCTACCTCTCTGATCTCACCCTGCTGGACTCGATCCTGACGACGCACGGGCTCGGCGGGACGTGGAGCACCCTGAAGCTGGCGTCACTGGATCACGCGATGTGGTTCCACCGGCCGATCAGGGTCGACGACTGGGTGCTGTACGACACCCACTCGCCCAGTGCCTCCGGATCGCGAGGGCTGGCGATGGGACACTTCTTCGCCGCCGACGGTGCCATGCTGGCGACCGTCGTGCAGGAGGGCCTGGTCAGGGTCGGGTAGCACCTGCGCCGACCGGTATCCGCCCCTGCGGACGGCAGCCGGGTAGGACTGATGTGATGATCATCATTTCGCGGTGTCGCCGACGGGCGGATCGCCGGCCGTTCCCGACGGGCGGTGATCCGAGAGACGGGCGGTGACGTGAGATGACCCTCGCAGCTCTGGCGCTGGTGATCGCCGTGGGTCTGATCGGTCCGATCCTGGCCACCCCGGCCCGCCTGCGCATTCCGGTGGTGGTCGGCGAGATCCTGGTGGGCGTCGTGGTCGGGCGGACGGGGGTGGGTTGGGTCCACCCGGACGATCCGGTGCTGTCGTTCCTGGCCTCGGCCGGATTCGCACTCGTCATGTTGGTCGCCGGGAGCCACGTGCCGATCAGGGAGGCCGCATTGCGGTCACAGCTCGGCCGCGGTCTTGCGTTGGCCGCGGGCACCGGGGTGCTGGCCGTCCCCGCCGGCCTCGGTATCGCCGCCGTCGCGGGCACCGGGCACGGGCTGCTCTACGCCGTCCTGCTCGCGTCGAGTTCGGCCGCTCTGGTGATGCCCGTCATCGACGGTGCCGGCCTCACCGGGGACCGGGTGATCGCCACGGTGGTGCATGTGGCGGTCGCCGACACCGTCTGCATCGTCGCCCTTCCGCTCGCCGAGAACCCGTCGAAGGCTCTCGGGGCTGCCATCGGTGCGGTGGCGGTGATCGCGGCGGGCGGCGTGGTCCTGGTCGTCATGATGTTGCTGAGCAGATCCGGCGTGCTGCACAAGCTGCAGAGACTCTCCAAGAAGCGGCACTTCGGGCTCGAGCTGCGCTGGAACCTGATCATCGTCTTCTCCCTCGGCGGACTGGCACAGACGGTCGGTGTCTCGGTGATGCTCGCCGGGTTCGTCACCGGGATCGTCATCGCCAGCCGTGGGGAGCCGAGAAGGCTTGCCAAGCAACTGTTCTCGGTCAGCGACGGATTCCTGTCGCCGATCTTCTTCGTGTGGCTCGGCGCGTCGCTGGACTTGCGTGCGGTCGGCTCGAATCCGCGGATGCTGCTGGTCGCCGGCCTGCTGGCCGGCGGCACCGGGTTGATCCACGCCGCCGCTGCGCTGGCCGGTCAGCCCTTGTCGCTGGCGCTGCTGGCCGGAGCCCAACTCGGGGTGCCGGTGGCGGCGGTAACCATCGGGACCCGGTCGGGGCTGCTGGCGCCGGGGGAGGGGGGAGCGATCCTGGCCGCGGCCCTGATCAGTGTCGCGGTGACGAGCGCGGCCGCGGCGGTGGCGTCGCGTTCGGGACCGGTGAAACCAGAGGCGAAGCCCTGACCGGCAATGTCATCGAGTACCCGAATCCGGGAAGCCCCCGGACGCAGTCCGGCAGTGTCATCGTCGCCCAGGTGGGCATGGTCTCGGACGAAGTCCGGCAGTGTCACAGTGCCCCCGGTCAGACTCGAACTGACACTAAACGGGATTTGAATCCGCTTCCTCTGCCAATTGGGATACGGGGGCAGGCTTCCCGCGAGCGGGACCGGCATAGCCTACCCGGCTGGCGCGAGCGGGTAGTGCCGCATCACACCCGGTCCTTTCCGGCCCAGCGGAAACGCTTCCTTCCGACGTGGACCGTCACACAGGAGTTACATCCTGTCGGTAGGCTCCGTCGGCAGCCGAAAACGGTTGCGCAGTACTCACGAGCACCACAACGCAGGAGGTGGCTGATGACCAGTCCGCGTCGCGTTCTCATCGCCGAGGACGAGGCTCTGATCAGGCTGGATCTCGCCGAGATGTTGGCGGAGGAAGGCTTCGAGGTCGTCGGTGAGGCAGGTGACGGTGAGGAAGCGGTGGCGCTGGCCATCAAGCTCAAGCCGGATCTGGTGATCCTCGATGTGAAGATGCCCAAGAAGGACGGGATCGACGCCGCGGCGGAGATCGTGTCCGGCCAGATCGCGCCCGTGGTGATGCTCACGGCGTTCTCCCAGCGAGACCTGATCGAGCGGGCCCGGGATGCCGGGGCCATGGCCTACCTGGTGAAGCCGTTCTCGCCGGCGGACCTGCTGCCGGCCATCGAACTCGCCGTTGCGCGCTACGCGGAGATGGTGGCGCTGCGGGAAGAGGTCTCCGACGTCACGGCCAGGTTGGAGACCAGGAAGCTCATCGACCGGGCCAAGGGCCTGTTGATGACCAACCAGAAGATGACCGAACCGGAGGCGTTCCGCTGGATCCAGCGGACGGCCATGGACCGGCGGACCTCGATGCAGGCCGTCGCCCAGGCTGTGCTGGACGGACTCGGTACCAAGGCCTAGGCGCCGGGTCCCGGCGGTCGCGGCCGGACCCGGACAGCGCCGGGGTCTAGGTCACGATTGAGCATCAGTCGGCGTGGGGATGGTGAACTCCACGGCTGGCGCATAGCCTCCTGCTTTGCAGGTGTCTCGTCTCCGGCCGGTCCGGGCACGACGCATCCGTCCCGGGCGCGAGCCCGACCGTCGGGTGTGAGACTGCTCGGTAATGGCACCGAAACAACTGTGCGCCACTCTGCGACGAGACGCCGACAGCATCATCCTTGCAGCGCAACGTGCGCGGCCGGGCGCCCTATGAGGAGGACAATTGCGAACTCGTTCGATCATCCGTGTGGTCGCCGTGGGAACGGCAGCCGCTCTCACGCTGGCTGGTTGCGCCAGCAAGAGCACGACCGCTTCCCCCACGACATCGAGCGCGGCGGCGTCCGGCGGGGCTTCGGTCTCCAGTGCCGCCCCGGCCAGTGGCAAGACGCTCGTCATCTCCACCGACCTTCCGCTGCAGGGCAGCTCGGCTTCGCAGTCGGACTCGACGAACAAGCTGATCCAGCTGTACCTGGACCAGGTAGGTAACAAGGCCGGCAACTACAACATCACCCTGAAGCCGTACGACGACTCGACCGCCGCCAAGGGCGCGTGGGACGACGCTGCCTGTGCCAAGAACGCCACCGATCACGTCGCGAACGCCGACGAGGTCGCCGTGATGGGTACGTTCAACTCCGGTTGCGCCAAGATCGAGGTTCCGGTCCTCAACCCGGCCGACATGCTGATGGTGTCGCACGCCAACACCAACCCGGGTCTCACCAAGACCTGGGACACCGGCGAGCCCAACAAGTACTACCCGGCCGGCAACCGCACCTACGCCCGCGTCGTCACCACCGACGACTACCAGGGCTCCGCCGCCGCCGCTTTCGCCAAGAACGACCTCAAGGTCACCAAGTGCTACGTGCTCAACGACAACCAGACCTACGGGCTGGGCGTGGCCAAGGCCTTCTCCGACTCCGCCGCGAAGTTGGGCATCACGATCGTCGGCACCAAGGCGTGGGACGCCAAGCAGACCAGTTACACCGCGCTGTTCCAGGAGGCCAAGACGGCCGGCGCCGACTGCGTGTACCTCGGCGGCATCTACGACAACAACGGTGGCCAGCTGATCAAGGACAAGGTCGCCGTCCTCGGTGACAACACCAAGGTCAAGCTCATGGGACCGGACGGCTTCACCGGGTACAAGGACCTCCTTGCCCTCCCGCAGTCGGCCGGCATGTACCTGACCTTCGCCGGTCTGACCACCGATCAGCTGATCAAGGCCGATGGACCGGGCAAGAAGCTCATCCAGGCGTACACCGCCAAGTACGGTGCCGCTCCGACCGGTAGCTACCCGCTGTACGGCGTCGCCGCCGTCCAGGTCATCCTCGCTGCGATCGCCAAGTCGGACGGCACCCGCAAGGGCGTCACCGACCAGGTCTTCTCCGGTGCCGGCATCACCATCCCGGTCGCCGATTCGGTGACCGGCAAGGAGATCAAGATCGATCCGGCATCGGGCGATACGACGGCCAAGGACATCACCGTCGAGATCGTGAAGGACCAGAAGGAGACGTTCGTCAAGGCCCAGGCCGTCTCCTGACCTGAAGATCGTCGATGCCTGGGTCCGGACGATTGTGTGTTCGGGCCCAGGCATCACCTCTTTAGCGGCGTTACCGTCCCATCCGACAGCAGCAGCCGGAACTCGCGCGTCGACCGCTCGGGGGTCCGGAGAAGGGCCTGGTCCCCATGAGCACACTCGTCATCGCCGGAACCCCCCGCAAGGCGAAGGTCCGCGTCGGTCCGATCGTGGAGAAGTACGCCGGGCTGAGCGTTCTCGTCCTGGGCGTCGCCTGGATCATCTGGAACGCGGTGTCCGACAGTTCGGGCTTCTTCGACAGCATGATCACCGGCATCAACAACGGCGCCATGTACGCGCTGATCGCCCTCGGTTACACGATGGTCTACGGGATCATCGAGCTGATCAACTTCGCCCACGGCGACCTCTTCATGCTCGCCACGGTGGTGGCGGCCAACCTGTCGGTCAACGTCCTCGGCGTCGGTGACCTGACCACGAAGGCCATCCTGCCGATCCTGATCGTGCTGGTCGTGACCATGGCCTTCGGTGCGGCGGTCAACGTCGGAGCGGAATTCTTCGCCTACCGCAAACTGCGCAGCGCCCCCAAACTCGCACCGCTGATGACGGCGGTCGGCCTTTCCTTCGTATTCCGCGGCATCGGCCAGAACGACCTGGTGAACGGCTCGGCACCGAAGAACTGGCCGACCATCGTGTGGAACGGTCCGACCATCGGCAACCTGCCGCTCTACCAGCTGATCATGGTGCTCGGAGTCACGGTCATCCTGCTGTTGCTGATGACGTACATCGTGTCGAAGACCAAGCGCGGCAAGGCAATGCGAGCCGTCGCGCAGGACCAGGACGGCGCCCGACTGATGGGTATCAACGTGAACGGCACCATCTCGTTCACCTTCGCCCTCGGCGGGGCCCTGGCCGGAGCAGCCGGCGTCCTGTACTTCCTGGTGCGCACCAACACCTACTACGACACCGGCACCCAGCTCGGCCTGATCGCCTTCACCGCAGCAGTTCTCGGTGGTATCGGCAACCTGACCGGTGCCGTCGTCGGCGGTCTGCTGATCGGCATCGTCCAGGCGATCAACGAGGGTGGCGCCCACGGGCTCGGCCAGCAGTGGTCGCAGTCGGTCATCTTCATCATCCTGATCGTCTTCATGGTGTTCAAGCCCGAGGGCATCTTCGGCAAGCGAACGACGGAGAAGGTGTAAACGCACATGGCCATTCCTACGCTCTCCAAGCCCTCGCCGACCACCGGTGGAAGCCGCCGCAAGATCGGCGAGTTCCGTTGGCCCATCGGGTATGTCGTCGTCATCGTCGGCCTCTTCCTCGTCTACCAGACCGTGCTGCCGAACCTCGCGACCGGTGTGTCCAGCGGCATCACCGGCTGGCTTCCGGTCTCCACCATCAACGAGTGCCTGATGTGGTGCATCATGGCGCTCGGGCTGAACGTGGTGGTCGGCTACGCCGGTCTGCTCGACCTGGGCTACGTGGCCTTCTGGGCTCTCGGTGGGTACACCGCCGGCTGGTTGATGGCGGCGCCGTTCAACTGGACGTGGGATTTCCACGTGCTCTCCGCCGTCTCCGGCGAAGGCACCCACATCAACTTCTGGTTCGTCATCATCATCGCCGGGGTGCTGTGTGCGGTCCTCGGCATCATCATCGGCGCGCCCACCCTCCGGCTCCGTGGTGACTACCTGGCGCTGGTGACCCTCGGCTTCGGCGAGGTGATCACCCAGTTCTTCAAGAACTCCAACGACATCGCAGGGTTCAACCTGGCCGGCGGTGACGGTGGCATCTCGATCATCGACCCCATCGGGACCGGACCGTTCGTCTATGCGGGTGTGCCGCAGAAGCTGTTGAACAACTCCACCTCGAACGTCTACAAGATCCTCGTCCTTGGACTGCTCGTGGCGATCTGCCTCTTCATCTCCCTGCGCATCCGGGAGGGCCGGCTCGGCCGGGCTTGGCTGGCCATCCGCGAGGACGAGCTCGCGGCCAGCATGATGGGTGTGCCGCTGGTCCGCTCCAAGCTCTCGGCCTATGCGGTCGGCGCATTCTTCGGTGGGATCGGCGGCGTGGCCAACGCCTCGGCGATCACCGGGGCCGTGTCCCCGTCCGGCTTCGACTTCGGCAAGTCGGTGCTGGTCCTGCTGATGGTGGTGCTCGGCGGCATGGGCAACGTGTGGGGTGTCATCATCGGCGCCTTCCTGCTGGCCTGGCTCAACAGCAACGGTCTCCAGCAGATCGGCGTGCAGCTGGACTCCTGGTTCAACACCGGAACCACGCTGCAGGGTCAGCTGCCGCGCTACAACTACATCATCCTGGGCGTTCTGCTGGTGCTGATGATGTTGTTCAGGCGTGAGGGACTGATCCCCGAGAAACGGACGAAGGCGTTGATGAACACGCCGAGCCGGACCGAGATGGAAGCCATCGGCGCCGACATCACCGAGGCCGAGCAGGAATCCGAGGCCTTCGAGGCCTCGGACGCGGCCGATGACGCAGACATCAGGGCGTCGGCCGCCGCCGTCAGTCCGGTGCTCCGGGAGGAGCCCGCGGACGAGGTGCTGTCGGACGACGGCTCGTCCGCGCCCTACGCCCACAGCAAGGACCCCGGCGACCCGGACAGCGCTGCGAAGACGGAGGACAACCGGTGACCGCCACGGCCGAGAACCTTGCGCTGACCGGGGATCCCTCGCTGGACAACGTCCTGTACGCCGACCACATCACCATCAAGTTCGGCGGACTGGTGGCGGTGAACGACGTCTCCTTCACCATCCCGCCGCGATCGGTGATCAGCCTGATCGGCCCGAACGGTGCGGGGAAGACGACGTTCTTCAACGTCATCACCGGGCTCTACGAGCCGACCGAGGGCGCCGTCTACCTGGAGGGACAGGACATCACCGCGGTGCAGCCGCACAAGCGGGCCGCGCTGGGCCTGGCCCGGACCTTCCAGAACATCAGGCTCTTCGGCCTGATGACCTCGGAGGAGAACGTGATGGTCGCGATGCACCCGCACCTGCGGTCCGGCATCCTGGCGACCATCTTCCGCACGCCGGGGCAGAAGAAGGAGGAACGGGAGGCCAGGGATACCGCACGTGAACTGCTGCAGTACGTCGGGATCGGCAAGGTCGAGGGCGAGCTGGCCCGGAACCTCTCCTACGGCGACCAGCGTCGGCTCGAGATCGCCAGGGCGATGGCGCTGCGGCCGAAGGTCCTGTTGCTGGACGAGCCGACCGCCGGCATGAATCCGCAGGAGTCGAGCCAGTTCAACGAATTCGTCTACCGGGTCCGTGACGACAAGGGTCTGTCGGTCCTGCTGATCGAGCACGACATGAGCGTCATCATGAAGATCAGCGAGCGGATCACCGTGCTCGACCGGGGCAACATGATCGCCGAGGGCACCCCGGACGACATCCGGAACAACCAGCAGGTGATCGAGGCCTACCTCGGGAAGACCGGCACACGCGAGGGGAAGAGGAAGAAGAAATGAGCGTCGACAGCGCACCCGCCGGTGCTCGGATTGAACGCGGTGCGGGCAGGGACGTCATCCTCGAGCTCAAGAACCTGAGCGTGAGCTACGGCAACATCAAGGCCGTGCAGAACCTCGACCTGACGGTGCACGCCGGTGAGATCGTCACGCTGATCGGCTCCAACGGTGCCGGCAAGTCGACGACGCTCCGCACGATTTCGGGCCTGCTGAAGCCGAAGACCGGCGAGGTGATCTACAAGGGCAAGAAGATCAACGGCATCCCCGGCCACGACGTGGTCAAGCTGGGGATCTGCCAGTCACCGGAAGGCCGCAAGATCTTCCAGCGGATGACGGTCTCGGAGAACCTCGACCTCGGCGCGTTCACCCGCAACGACACCGCCAAGATCGCGCAGGACCGGGAGCGGGTGCTCGAGCTCTTCCCGCGGTTGCGGGAACGGATCAACCAGAAGGCCGGCACCATGTCCGGCGGCGAGCAGCAGATGCTGGCGGTGGCCCGTGCGCTGCTCGGCGACCCGACTCTGCTGTTGCTCGACGAGCCGTCGATGGGTCTGGCCCCGGTCCTGGTCGACCTGATCTTCGAGACCATCGAGACGATCCGTGATCAGGGGGTCACCGTGCTTCTCGTCGAGCAGAACGCTCTGGCCGCGCTCGAGATCGCCGACTACGCCTACGTGCTGGAATCCGGCCGGCTCAATCTGGAGGGGCCCGCGGAGGCCCTGCTCGACGACGACTCGGTGGCCGCCGCCTACCTCGGCGGCTGATCACCACCGGCGGTACGGCTCCGGCTGATCACCGCCGGGGGTACGGCTCCGGCTGATCACCGCCGGGGGGACGGGTCAGGGTGGCCATGTCCTGGATCGTGCCGGCGGAGTCGAGGAACACCGGGTCGTGCGACGAGGCCAGCACTGTCCGGCCGGCCTCGGTGGCGTCCCGTACGGCCCGCGCGACAGCGATGGCGGATGCTTCGTCCTGCTGAGATGTCGGCTCGTCGAGCAGCATCAGGGCCGCGCCGGACACCAGACAGCGGGCCACTGCGACCCGCTGACGCTCGCCGCCCGACAGCAGACGGACGGGTTGGTCCAGAACGGCCGAAAGGCCGAGTTTCGCTGCCACCAAGAGGATCTCGGACGTCGGTCGGCCACGGAGCCCGGCGGAGAACCGCAGGTTCTCCGCGACGGTCAGCGCTTCCGCCAGGATCGTGCTCTGGACCGACACCGCAACGTGCGCGCGTCGCAGCGCAGCCCGTTCCTCGCGGTCCAGTGGCCCCCAGGTCACTCCCGCCACCGCGACCCCACCCGACGTCGGGTCCGACAGGCCGGCGGCCAGGCCAAGGAGAGTCGACTTCCCGGAACCTGACGGACCGCGCAGCACTACATGATCGCCGGCGTGCAAGGCGAGATCCACTGCGGAGAATAGCCTTCGGGTTCCGAAGACGACCTCGACGCCGGTCAGTCGCAGGACCGGCGCCACGCCGCCACGGTGGTCGGATCCGATCGGGCGCGGGGCGTCGGGCAGCACCGCGACGGCCGGCGACCGGACTGGTTGGCCGGCCTCGGATTCCTCGAGCGCTGCCTGCCCGGATCTGACAGCTTGCCCGGCCTGCAGCGTCGCTCCGGCCTGCAGCGTCGCTCCGGCCTGCAGCGTCGCTCCGGCATGCAGTGCTTGCCGGGTCTGGAGTGTCGGCCCGGTCTGCTTGGCCAGCCGCACGTCGCCGCCGGGCAGGGCAGAGGCAGTCAGCGTGATCGATCCGGTGGACCGTCCCAGCAGCTCGGCGGGTAGCCGCAGCCACCCCCGGTCGTCGACGACCTGGGCCTCGTCCGAGCCGTCCGCCGGCAGCCACTGCTCGGCGAGGCGGCCGTCCCGCATCCGCACGGCCCGATCGACGGTGTCGGCGGCCCGTCGGTCGTGGCTGACCAGGATCAGCGCGGCCCCGTGATGGCGACCCGCCTCGGCCAGCAGCGCGTAAACCTGACGCGCCGCGGCCTCGTCCAGTTCACCGGTCGGTTCGTCGGCCAGGATCAGTGCCGGGTCGTGGGCGAGCGCCGCACAGATCGCCACGCGCTGGGCCTCGCCGCCGGACAGCGTGGCGATGGACCGGTGGGCCAGGTTCGCAAGGCCGAGACGCTGCAGAGTGTCGGCGGCCCGGTCGAGCGCAGCCCGTCGAGGAACGCCGGCCAGTCGCAACTGCAACGCGACGTTCTCCACCACCCGCCATTCGGGGAGCAGGGCCCGCCGTGCGTGCTGGTCGACCATGCCGACACCCGCTCGCCGCCAGCGCCGCCGCGCGCTGCTCGAGAGCTGCGTCAGATCGGTGCCGTCCACCGTCACGCTCCCAGCAGTGGCGGCCTGCTCCCCGGTGAGCATGCGGAGCAGGGTCGATTTCCCAGAACCGTTGGGACCCTGGATCAACAGCCGTTCCCCGGCCTGCACCGTCAGGTTCAGGCCACGCAACGCCATCTTCGTCCCGGCCGGTGACGGATAGGCGACGAAGGCGTCGGAGACGGTCACGATGGCGGTGGAGACGGTGATGACGGCCGTCATGGGAGGTCCAGCTCGGGCAGCTGCGGGTAGCGCTCCCGGAAGGCGGTGGTGGCGGCGACCGCACTCGCCAGCAGGCAGGCGAGGACCGTCGCACCGATGATGATCGATGTCCACCCGGCCCCGAGGCTGACCGTCAGCGGCGGTTGGACGTTCGTCCCGCCGGCCCCGACCCCGACCAGTGTCACCGCGGTTCCGGTCAGCGCGACCCCGGCGACCGCGCCGAGTGGGACACCCAACCCGATCACCGCGCAGACCCGCACGAACAACACCCGGCGAATCGCCGGCGGACCGAGTCCGTCGACCTCCCAGGCAAGATGGTCGGCCGCCGAGTCCTGACGGTCGACGCGGATCGACATGGCCATGGCGGCCATGGCCATCAACAGCGCGATCACCCCGGCCAGCTCCAGCAGGACCGCTGATCTGGTCGCCACCGGATCGGCGGCGAGCAGGCCCTCGATCTCGCCGCGCAGGTAGACGGTGGCCGTACTCGTCGGCGGGGTGGCGAGCGCCGACATCAGAGCCGGGAGCGCCGAGGCGGGCGCACTGATCCAGACCTGGCTCACCATCGCGGTTCCCGGGGCAGTTCGGTCCAGGAGGGCGGCCACGCTCAGCCGGTCGGCGAGCAGGAACCGTGACCCGATCGTCGGCATCCGGGGCAGCACGGCCACCACCCGCGCCCGCAGGGTCAGACCGGCGATCGTGACCGACACCAGGCCGTCCGGTGCGGCGGCCGCGGTGACCGGGTCGGTCGCGACCGACAGCGGCGCCAGGTCCGAGCGCGGGACGAATCCAGGGCTCAGGACCAGCCGTGAGTCGCTGATCTGGTAGTGCACGGAGGCGCGCGTCGCAGCCGCGGAGACGGTGGCGGTGTCGGATCCCCAGCCGGTCCAGCTCCAGTCGAGAGCGGTTCCGTCGGCGGTCGCAGCGGTGAACACGACGTCACCGGTCGGCAGCGCGTGATCGGTGTTGCCCTCGCCGACGGCATGCTGTCGGTGCACGAGATGATTCGCGGACTCGGCGATCTCGATGCCCACGACGCGCAGGGCAGGACCTCCGGGGAGCTGTGCCCGCAGCCCGGTTCCCGAGGCGATCAGGTCGAAACGCTGCTCGGCACCCTCGGCCGTCGCGGTCCACAGACCCATCACGACGTCGCCGGAGAGGCCCGTGGCGATGACCCGCAGGCTGCGCGTCCCCGCGGGAATCGTCGGGATCGGGGCGGTGGACGTCGTGCGAAGTGCGGTCAGGACGGCTGCCACCTCGGCGCTGGTTGACGTCGAGCCGGTGGTCGAGGCGAAGCGGTTCATCGCCGCGACGGTGGCCGGGTCGATCCCGGTGAGCGGGAGACCGGCCGCACGACTTGTTCCGCCGAACACGGTCACCGTGCTGGTGACGATCGGCGCGATGATGATCCCAGCGTCGATGGCGTGCAGGGCTGCCGGGTCGACCACGCTCAAGGGGAGGGTGACGTCGCGGCTCGGCGAGATCCGGGCGTCGAGGGGGGCGAGGTAGGCGGCCTGATCGGCCGCCGACTGGCGGAGAGTGGCCTGGTAGGAACCGGCGAAGACCACGGAACAGGTGGCGGCGGCCAGGAATCCGGCCGCCACCGCCGGAGCCAACGCGCGGGGTTGCACGCCGACGATTGCGATCTGCCAGATCGTCCCGATCCGGCCGCGGGCGGACAACCGGCGGAAGACGCCGACCACCAGGGGCCAGCTTCTCGCCGCGATCAGTCCGATCGCGACCGAGAGGAGAGTGGTCACCCCGGTGGTCAGCGGGTCGGTCCCTGTCGAACCTCCGCCCTGCCCGGTCAGCACCAGGACCACCAGACCAACGGCCGCGACGAGTAGGCAGTCCAGGGCGACCCGCGTGGTTCGTTCCGCGTCCCGCGGCCACAGCGCGACGGCCACCGTCAGGGCGATCGCGCCGAGGCCGAGCCAGGCCAGGGTGGGCCAGGCGTCGGTCAGGGCGTCGGCCGCGGTACCGAACCGGCCGCCCGGCATGTCGCCGGCGAGCCCGGCGACCACGAGGACGCCGATCCCGGCACCGACGACGACGCCCGCCGTCACCACCGCGGTGATCTGCACGATCGGACTGAGCGCCAGCTGGCTCCGGGTGGCGCCGCGGCGGGTCAGCAGTCCGACCAGCAGCTGCTGACGGCGCCGCATCCCGGCGGCCGCGGTCAGGCAGAAGCCGAGCTGCAGCACAGCGGCGCCGGCCCCGAGGATGGTGAATCTGGCTGCCGACGCCCCGGCCCGTCCGGCCGCGGCCACCACCGCGTCCTCCGGCCAGGTCACCGACAGCCCACCGACGGTGACGTTCAGGTCGTCGGCCAGGGACGACAGACCTCGGCGGAAGGTGTCAAGACCGGCGTGCGCGATGGCCGTCCCGGTCAGCGAGCTCACCCATGCGGTTGTCCTGCCGAACAGCTCCAGCGGGGCAAGGGCGGCCATCTCGTCGGCCGAGCCGCCCAGCAGCAACGGCTGTTCGCCGTCGATCAGTCCGCTGCCGACCAGACGGTCGTCCAGCAGCTCGGCCGTCCCGGTGACGACGAGGCCGAGCTGCGCGGCGGCCGGGCCGATCGACTGCGCGGTCACGTCGGCCTGGTCGGTACCGCCGGTGGCGGTTACGACCACCTCGCAGCGAGTGGGGGTGCACGAGGCGGGCAGCCGTCCCGACGTCAGATGTACCTCGCCGCCGATGTCATCGGCACCGCCGAGGCTGAACGTGCTGCCGGCCACCGAGAGCTGCCGGTACATCATCAGGCGCTGGGTGGTGGACAAGCCGAGGTCCGAGAACCGTTGCCGCACCGCGAGATCCTCGGTGCGCTGCACTGCGGGCGGCAGCGTCCGGCTGGTGACGACCAGCACCGTGCGCTGCGGCTTCGGGATCATGTCGACCGCGGCCTGCACCGCGGCGTTCTGGGCCGTGAGCCGAAGTCCGCCGGCGACCAACGGGAGGACGCCGGCGACGGCGATCCCGACAGCCAGCATGGCCCAGCGCAGCGGGCGATACCGCAGGCCGGCGATCGCCAGCGCCGCGATGACCCGCATCGGCCCCTCCGACCTCTCCGGCACGATCGGCGGGAGTTCGATCCGGCGCCCGGGGCCGGCCCGGTGCTCGGATCAGACGATGGTAGCCGCGGGGTCCGACAGGCCGGTCAGGCTTTCGCGGGCGATGGGGTCGGCAGGCTGTCGGCGGGTCGCATCAGGCAGGTCAGTCGGGCCGTGCAGACCCGTTTGCCCTGCTCGTCGCGCACGATGATCTCGAACGAGGCGAGCGTGCGGCCCACCTGCAGCGGGGTCGACACCCCGTACACCAGACCCGCGGTGGCCGAACGGTGATGAGAGCAGCTGAGCTCGATGCCGACCGCGATCCGGTCGGGTCCGGCCGAGACCGCCGAGTGGAACGACCCGAGGGTCTCGGCGAGGACGGCGCTCGCACCGCCGTGCAACAACCCGTACGGCTGCCGGTTGCCCTCGACCGGCATGGTCCCGGTGACCTCGTCGGGATCGACCCTGGTCAACTCGATGCCCATCCGCTCAGCCAGTTCGCCCCGGTTCGCGTTGTATCGGGCCACTGCGGTCGCTGCGTCTGGAGATTCGGGGTGTTGCTCGCTCATGTTCGATCCTGGCTCTGCTCTACCACCGCCGGTGCGGGCGACAGCCGAAGGTCGGCTGTCGGTCCCATTGTGTCAAGCTGCATCGGCGGTTGGTTTGCTGGCCACTCCTGCCCGGGCGGACCATCCACCGACAGCTCCGGCGAGCCTTCGGCCCGCGTCCCTGTGGTTTTGCTGTGTGGCTGTCGTCGTTGGTTGGTTTGCTGGCCACTCCTGCCCGGGCGGACCATCCACCGACAGCTCCGGCGAGCCTTCGGCCCGCGTCCCTGTCGGTGCTTGACCCTAGACTCGGCTCCGTGATGGCTACCGCAGCGCCTGCAACGAAGAAGAGTCCGGCCAAGACGCCCTCGAAGGCGGCGGCATCCAAGCCGTCGGCCGCGAAGGGGCCGGCCAAGCCGATGCTGCTCCTGCTGGACGGACACTCGCTGGCCTACCGGGCGTTCTTCGCCCTGCCGGTGGAGAAGTTCTCGACCACCACAGGCCAGCCGACCAACGCCGTCTACGGGTTCACGTCCATGCTCATCAACCTGCTGCGCGACGAGCGGCCGAGCCACGTCGCCGTGGCCTTCGACCTGTCCCGGCAGACGTGGCGGAGCGAGGAGTTCGCGGACTACAAGGCCAATCGCTCCGCGTCCCCGGCAGACTTCAAGGGTCAGGTCGAGCTGATCAAGGAGGTCCTCGCGGCATTGCGGATCGACGTGCTGACCGCCGAGAACTATGAGGCCGACGACGTCATCGCCACCCTCACCACCAGGGCGGAGGCGGAGGGGATGACGGTCCGGATCTGCACCGGTGACCGGGATGCCCTACAACTCGTCACCGATGCCGTGACCGTCCTCTACCCGATGCGTGGGGTCTCGGACATGACCCGGTTCACCCCCGAGGCCGTCCAGGAGAAGTACGGCCTGACGCCGTCGCAGTACCCCGACTTCGCAGCGCTGCGCGGTGATCCCTCGGACAACCTGCCCGGCATCCCGGGCGTCGGGGAGAAGACGGCAACCAAGTGGATCCGCGAGTTCGGCTCGCTGGGCGAGCTGGTGGACCGGGTCGACGAGATCACCGGCAAGGCCGGAGATGCGTTGCGCAACAGCATGTCCAGCGTGTTGCAGAACCGCCGGTTGACGGAACTGGTGCGCGACGTCGAGCTCACCGCAGACCCTCTCGAGCTGGTCGCCCAGCCCTACGACCGCGAGGCCGTGCACGAGATCTTCGACAACCTGCAGTTCAAGGTGCTGCGCGAGCGGTTGCTGGAGACCTTCGAGCAGGCCGACGAGACGAGCACCGAGGGCTTCGACGTCGCCGGTGTGCGGCTCGGAGTCGGACAGGTGGCCGGCTGGCTGGCGGCCCATGCCGCCGACACCGTCGGGCTGTCGATCCGCGGACGGTGGACGCCCGGTGGGGGTGAGGTCGACACGATCGCGGTGGCCGACGCTGCCGGCGTGAGCGCCGTCATCGACGTCGCCGCCCTTGGCCCGGCCGACGACGCCGCGGTGGGGGAGTGGTTGGCGGATCCCCTGCGGCCGAAGGTCGGACACGACCTGAAGGCGCCGGTCAACGCGCTCGCCGCACGCGGCTGGCGGGTGGAGGGCATCACCTGCGATACCGCCCTGGCCGCATACCTTGCGCTGCCCGGCCAGCGTGTCTTCGACCTGGGCGACCTGGTCCAGCGCTACCTCCACCGGACGTTGGACGCCAGGCCCGTCGAAGAGGAGGAGCCGGCCGAACAGCTGACCCTGGAATTCCCCGACGCGGTCACCGACACCGAGACAGCTGTGGAAGTCGATGCCGTCGACGCCGCCGCGGAAGAGGCGCTGGCGCTGGATCGTGCCGAGATGATCAAGGCCCTCGCCGTCATAGATCTTGCTGCGGTGCTGCAGGTCTCGCTGGTGGAGAGTGGTCAGCAGGCGCTGCTCACCGCGATGGAACTGCCGGTGATGGACGTGCTCGGCCGCATGGAGCGGACCGGTATCGCCGTCGATCTCCCCTACCTGGAGGATCTGCGGTCGACGTTCGACTCGGAGGCGCAGAGTGCCGCGGCCGCCGCCTTTGCGGTGCTCGGCCACGAGGTGAACCTCGGTTCGCCGAAACAGCTGCAGGTGGTCCTGTTCGACGAGCTGAACATGCCGAAGACCAAGAAGACCAAAACCGGATATACGACAGATGCCGACGCGCTGACGGCCCTGCACGATCAGACCCAGCACCCGTTCCTCACGCATCTGCTCCGCCACCGCGACGTCACCAAGCTGAAGACGACAGTCGAGGGTCTGTTGAAGGCGGTCGGCGACGATGGCCGAATCCACACCACCTATCTGCAGAACATCGCCGCGACCGGGCGGCTGTCCTCGACCGAGCCCAACCTGCAGAACATCCCGGTCCGGACGGACGAGGGCCGCCGGATCAGGGCGGCATTCGTCCCCGGAAGGGGCTTCGACAACCTGATCACCGCTGACTACTCGCAGATCGAGATGCGGATCATGGCGCACCTCTCCGAGGACGTCGCCCTGATCGAGGCGTTCCGGTCCGGGGAGGATCTGCACACCGCGGTCGCCGTGCGGGCCTTCGGTGTGCCCGCTTCCGAGGTCACGCCGGAGCTGCGCCGTCGGATCAAGGCGATGAGCTATGGGCTGGCGTACGGGCTCTCGGCGTTCGGCCTGTCGGGTCAGCTGAAGATCAGCGTGGAGGAGGCCCGGGAGCAGATGGACGCGTACTTCGCCCGCTTCGGCGGCATCCGCGACTACCTCCGCCGGGCAGTGGATGTGGCCCGTCTGGAGGGCTACACCCAGACGCTCTACGGCCGGCGCCGGTACCTCCCCGACCTGACGAGCGACCACCGGCAGCGGCGGGAGCTCGCCGAGCGGGCTGCGCTGAACGCGCCGATCCAGGGGAGCGCCGCGGACATCATCAAGGTCGCGATGCTCAATGTGCAACGCCGAATCGACTCCGAGGGGCTCAAGTCCCGACTACTCCTCCAGGTGCACGACGAACTGCTCTGCGAGGTGGCGCCAGGCGAGCAGGAGAAGCTGACGGCCCTGCTGCGCGAGGAAATGGCCGGTGCCTTCCCACTCGAGGTCGATCTCGACGTGTCGGTCGGCGTGGGGCGCAGCTGGGACGCCGCGGCCCACTGACCGTTGGTCCAGCGACGGCCGGCTTCGCTACCGAGCGCGCCTCGCCAGATGCAAGGTGATGTCGCTGGTCACCTCGACCTTATTGGGCAGGGCCCGCAGGATCGCGTCGAAGGCCCGTTCACGGACCGACGGTGTCAGTTGCAGATAGGCCGAGACGGTCGACAGGTGACCGATGTGGTCGTGCGCGGAGACAGTTGCCCGTCGCCCGAACGGGATCTGCCGTACATCGGTGAACAGCTCTGACCGGGCGAGTTCGGTTCCGGGCCATTGCATCTCGGATTCATCCGGCGTTCCGTCCGGCGACGGCATGCCGTCGCTCTCCAGGAACGGGGCCCGCGCGGCGCGGACGGCCGCCTCCACCGACGGGTCGGCCAGGTTGACCTGCCCCCCGAAGTTGGCGAAGGTTCCGTTCGGGACCAGCAGTGCAGCTACCCGCTCCCAGCGGCCGACGGGCTCGGTCCAGTGCATCGCTGCTGCCGCGAAGACCAGATCGTAGGGTGCCCCCGGATCGAGGTCCTCGAATGCCGCCTGCGCGATCGTCACCGTCGACGGCACGTGGGCGGCAAGCTCTCGGAGCATGGCCGCGTCAGGATCGGTGGCGGTCACCGCGATGTCGCGCCGGGCGAAGGCGCGGGTGGCCTTGCCGGTGCCGGCCCCGATCTCCAAGGCCCGGCGGACGGGCCGGCCCGCATAGGTGAGCACCTCCGCGACCAATTCGGTGGGATAGCCAGGTCGGTATCGCTCGTAGGCCGCAGCCACTGATCCGAAGGTCAGAGCTCGCGCGGTCATGCCAACGACCGTACGACGCCGATGATCGGGGGCTCGACGTGATGGGTGGACGGCGGCAGGATGAGCGGATTCGTCATCTTCACGCTCGTCAGTCGGATCGTGTCCACGACCGGCAGGAGAGGAAAATCCTTGCTGCTGCCCAACGTTGTCCTGCAGGGCATCGTCGAAGGTTCCGTCACGCACGTGTACCGGCGCTGGGACACCCCGCGGGCGAAACCCGGCGGCAGTCAGCTGACGAAATTCGGCGTGGTCGCCATCGACGGCGTCCGTGAGGTCGAACTGGGCGACATCAGCGAGGCCGACGCCCGGGCGTGCGGCGAGAAGGACCTGGCCGGGCTGACGAAGTGGTTGGGAAAGCGGCCCGACGATCGGATCTTCGAGGTGACGCTGCACTACGCAGGTCCCGATCCGCGGTTGGCCCTCCGGGCGGACCTCCCGGACGAGGACGAGCTGGTGCGCATCGACTCCGCGCTCGCCCGGATGGATGCCGGAAAGCCGTCCGGACCATGGACCCACTTCATCCTGACGTGGATCCAGGACAATCCTGCGGTGGTCTCGAAGGTGCTGGCCACGCTCTTGGACCGCGAGCTGCAGCCGATGAAGACGGACATCCGGAAGATGAAGGCTCTCGGGCTGACCATCAGCCTCGAGGTCGGCTATCGGCTGTCCCCGCGCGGCGAGGCCTACCTGAACTGGTCAGCGACGCGACGGCGCGGGTAGTCGACACACGAAGATCGAGGTCCCGGGGAACATCTCGCCGCGCTCGGGCGACCATTGCCCCCAGACGCCGTCGAAGTCCGCCGGCCACTCGGGTTCGATCAGGTCGTCCAGCACGAAGCCGGCGGCCACCAGTTCCCGGATCCGATCGCCGAGCGTGCGGTGGTGCTCGACGTACGCCGGGACCTCCTCGGCGTCGACCTCCACGTAGGGGGAGCGGTCGAAGTAGGACTGGATGACGGTCAGGCCGAGCGGCCCCGGATCGTCCGGGAACATCCAACGCATCGGGTGGGTCACCGAGAAGACCCACCGGCCACCCGGTCGTAGCACCCTGGCGACCTCGCGCATCGCCCCGGCCGAATCAGCCACGAACGGGATCGCCCCGAACGCGGAGAACACGATGTCGAAGGCTGCTGTGGCGAAAGGCATCTCGCAGACGTCTGCCTGGACCAGTGGCACATCGATGCCGGTACGGGTCGACGCGTCGATGGCGTGGGCGAGCATGCCAGCCGACAGATCGAACGCCACCACCTGCGCTCCGCGAGCGGCGAGGTGGCGCGCGCACGGAGCCGAACCGCACCCGACCTCCAGGATCCGGGCCCTCACCAGGTCGGCCGGGTCGCCCAGCAGGTGGGCCTCGTCCTCCCGCAGGTTCTCCGGGCACCAGACGAAGTCGGCGTCGCCCAGGAACACGCCATGCTCCAGGTGGTACTCGTCGGCGTCCGCGTCCCACCACCGACGATTTGCGGAGCGGGAGACGGGCTGGTCGGCGGACCGCAGCCGAGGACGCGTTGGACCGAGATCTGACACGCCCGCCATCCTCCCAGCCCCGCCGAGCACCTGTTGTCGCCGCCGAGCACCTCGTTGATCCCTCTCGGGCGGGTGCGGCGTGGCGAGATCAGGTGTGGCGCGGAGACAGCTGGTGTGGCGTGGCCGGTGCCGTCGCAGTGTCGCGCCCACCGGCAGGCCCGATTCCTGTGCACGGCCCCTCTGGCGTACTCTGAGCACTGCGTTGTGGGTTCTGGCTGCCTCGGAATGGAGCAGGTAGCACCGAACAGGGTCCGGCCGGTCCGATCCGGCCAGGTACCCGCTGATCACATGTGGCCCACACGCAGCGCCCGTCCCGGCCCTCGGGGCGCGCGTCCGCACTCACCACCCACCCGTCGGAGCACCCCCACACATGTCCGCACCCACCCGTACCGCCCCACAGGTCGCCATCAACGACATCGGGACGGCCGAGGACTTCCTCGCTGCCATCGACCTGACCATCAAGTACTTCAACGATGGTGACATCGTCGAAGGCATCATCGTCAAGGTCGACCGCGATGAGGTTCTGCTCGACATCGGCTACAAGACCGAGGGTGTCATCCCCTCGCGCGAGCTGAGCATCAAGCACGACGTCGACCCCAACGAGGTCGTCACCATCGGCGAGCACGTCGAGGCCCTCGTCCTCCAGAAGGAGGACAAGGAAGGTCGTCTCATCCTGTCCAAGAAGCGGGCTCAGTACGAGCGCGCGTGGGGCACGATCGAGAAGATCAAGGAAGAGGACGGCGTCGTCTCGGGCACCGTCATCGAGGTCGTCAAGGGCGGCCTGATCATCGACATCGGTCTCCGTGGCTTCCTGCCGGCCTCCCTCGTCGAGATGCGTCGTGTCCGCGACCTGCAGCCGTACGTCGGCCGTCAGCTCGACGCGAAGATCATCGAACTGGACAAGAACCGCAACAACGTCGTCCTGTCCCGTCGCCAGTGGCTCGAGCAGACCCAGTCCGAGGTGCGCAGCGAGTTCCTCAACCAGCTCGCCAAGGGCCAGGTCCGCAAGGGCGTCGTCAGCTCGATCGTCAACTTCGGCGCGTTCGTCGATCTCGGCGGCGTCGACGGTCTGGTGCACGTCTCGGAGTTGTCCTGGAAGCACATCGACCACCCGAGCGAGGTTGTCGAGGTCGGCCAGGAGGTCACCGTCGAGGTCCTCGACGTCGACATGGACCGCGAGCGTGTCTCGCTCTCGCTCAAGGCCACCCAGGAAGATCCGTGGCGTCACTTCGCCCGGACCCACGCCATCGGTCAGGTCGTGCCGGGTCGCGTCACCAAGCTGGTCCCGTTCGGCGCGTTCGTCCGTGTCTACGACGGTATCGAGGGCCTGGTGCACATCTCCGAGCTGGCCGGTCGCCACGTGGAGATCCCGGAGCAGGTCGTCACCGTCGAGGAAGAGATCTTCGTCCGCGTCATCGACATCGACCTCGAGCGTCGTCGGATCTCGCTCTCGCTGAAGCAGGCGAACGAGGGCATCACCCCGGAGACCGAGTTCGACGAGGTCCGCGCCCAGTACGGCGTGGTTGACCACTACGACGAGGCCGGCAACTTCCTGCCACCGGACGGTTTCGACGTCGCGACGGGCGAATGGCTCGAGGGCTTCGACAGCCAGCGTGACGCGTGGGAGAAGCAGTACTCCGACGCCCACAACGTCTACGAGTCCCACCTCAAGCAGATCGCGGCGGCCATCAAGGCCGACGCCGAGGCTGCCGAGCCGAGCAACTACTCCTCGGCCACGGCTTCGGCCTCGGGCGAGGATGCCGCGGCGGAACCGGCGGGGTCGCTGGTCGACGACGAGGCTCTGGCCAAGTTGCGCGAGAAGCTCGCGGGTAACTGATCCGGCGCGGTGAGTCCCGAACCGGGACAGCCGCATGTACTGACGCACCGCAGAACGGGGTCGGCCGAAAGGTCGGCCCCGTTCTGCGCTTCCATCGTCAAAGCTCACGCTCCCGTGAACAAAACCCTTTGCCGTACAACGATTTAGCCAACCCACCACCGACGTGCCGCAGCCGAGGGCGACGATGTGACAACAACCGCGTTGCGGTTCGGCGGGTTGTCCGCACATTGGCGCCGACGACACCTACCGTGGGTGCCATGCGTCGTGTCGTGATCCTCCCTCTGCTCGCACTTGCCCTGATCGTCGCCGGCTGCAGTTCCGGTTCGACCACCAAGAGAACGGTCACCGTGGTCAACACCGTGACCAGTGGCTCGGGCTCGCAGACAACGCCGAAGTCAGGCAGCGTCATCGTCGTCAGCCCGTCCGTGTCGCCCAGCGGGACGCCGACGCCGACGCCGACGCCGACCTCCCCGAAGACGACGCCGAAGCCGACCACGTCTAAGCCGACCGTTGCTCCGATCGTCAAAGTCGATCCACTGGCCGCGGACTGCGCGGCGATCCTCGACAGCGCCGACATCAAGAAGGGTCTCTCCTTCACGATCGCCGGCGGCGCGATCCGCAAGAAGGATGTGGCGAACCCGGCCCGCGGGATCACCGGGAAGATTCGGTGCTACTACCCCAAGGCCGACGCCAACGGCACCGCTCCGGTAGTCGTCGCACTCACGCAGTACGCATCCGTGGCTGCGGCCGGCAAACAGGTCGAAGTCACCGTTCAGGCCGAAACCGACGCGGGTGCAGTGGTTTCCGCGGCTACCGTCAATGGCTACCCGGCCCACGTGATGTTGCGGGCGGGTGGCCTGATCGTGGTCCAGTACGGCACCTGGACGGCAGCGGTGGCCGTCGCCGACAAGTTGGCGAACAGCGCGGTGCTCCGCACCGGACTGCCGGTGGTGGCGGGCCAGGTCCTGTCCAGGGTCATCAAGAACGGCTGACAACGAGGTGGGGGGGCCGGGAGAGAGCTTCTTGGTCCCCCCAGACCGTTCCGAGCGTCCGGTGGGTACGGACGCCTGCGGTCTTGGGGGTCGGGTCAGGTCGGTGGAACGGGCTCGGTCTAAGGGCCTCGGTGGAACGGGCTGAGACGACCGGGCTCAGATGGCGGGAGCGGGCGCGGGAACTGTGGCCATCGGGCGCGGAGCGATGTAGGGACGATGCTTGCCGGCACGCCGCCAGGAAGCGAAGAGGCTGCGGTAGGCGACGGCCGCGAAGAAGCCGATCGGCACCAACCCCGGACGACCGAGCCGGTGACGGCCCCGGCCGACAGTTGCGGCGAAGGTGTTGGTCACGACTCCTCCTACTGGTGCTGTTCGGGTCGGTCTGCGGGCTCTGGCCCGGCCGGGGAGATCGACATCGACACCGTGAAGGCGCCCGGGGGAGCTGAACCTCACGCTACGTGAGACTGTTGAACCCGCTTCGGACGTTCATCGGTGTGTCGGACACCTGCCTGGCTGCGAAAGGACCGCGGATGGCGATCACTGTGGCCGTAACTGGCGGTATCGGTGCCGGGAAGTCGACCGTCTCCGGATTCCTGGCGGAACGGGGGGCGATCGTCGTCGACTCGGACCGGATGGCCCGGGAGGTCGTCGCGATCGGCACTCCGGGACTGGCCGCCGTCGCCGAGCACTTCGGTCCAGCAGTGATTGCGGCGGACGGGTCGCTGGACCGAGCCGCTCTGGCGGGCATTGTCTTCGCCGATCCGGCGGCCCGCCGGGTGCTCGAATCGATCACCCACCCGCTGGTGCGGGCCGGAGCAGACGCCGCACGGCGATCTGCACCGCCCGGAAGCGTGGTGGTCAACGACATCCCGCTCCTGACGACTGCCGAGGCCGCCGGCCGGTTCCACCTGGTCATCGGCGTGGGTGCGCCGGAATCCGTCAGGGTGGGACGGCTGATCGGCCGGGGGCTGGGCGAACAGGATGCCCGGTCGAGGATCGCCGTGCAGATCGACGACGAGGCTCGTCGACTGATCTGCGATGTCTGGGTCGACAACGCCGGCGGTCGGGCTCCGGCGGAGCGTCAGGTCGAGGAATTGTGGCCACGGCTCGTGGGTTATGCCGCCAACGTCGAACACGGAGCCTTCGCGGTTCGTGGGGGGCCGGCGATCGTCCCGTACGACCCGGGTTGGCCTGCGACTGCAGCCAGGGTGATGGCGCGGGTGCGCGCGGCGGTCGGGGACAGCCGCGTCGATCACATCGGGTCGACCGCAGTGCCCGGGTTCCCTGCCAAGGACGTCATCGATCTTCAGCTGACCGTCACCGACCTCGGCCAGGCGGACGGGTTCGCAGGGCTGTTGGCCGCTGCAGGGTTGCCGCTTCGCGAGGGATTCACCCAGGACACTCCGCATCCGGTCGACCCGTCGGACCCGTCGGGCGCGGATCCGGCCCGCTGGGGCAAGCGAGTGCACGTGAATGCGGATCCAGGCCTGAGTGTGAACCTTCACCTGAGGGTGAGAGACTGGCCCAATTGGGTCTGGGCGCTGCGGTTCCGGGACTGGCTGCGATCGGACGACAGCGGCCGCGCCGACTATCTGGCCGTCAAGGAGGACCTCGCCGCTTCCCACGGCGAAGACTCGACGGTCGCCGGCTACGCAGACGCCAAAGAGGAGTTCCTCGCCGCGTCCGATGCCAGGATCCTGGCCTGGGCGCGGGCCACCGGTTGGACGCCCGCCTGACTGGTGTGGAACAGGCTTGGGTCGTTCGCGGCGCGCTCGCCTCGGCCGTCCCAGCAAGGCCTGCCTGGTCCCAGCAACGGCCCCGGGCCTTGCCGGGTACCCACAAACGTTGCCAGGTTGGTGCGCAACAGCTCCGGCCCACCTCACTGCGCTCTGCCCGTGCGAGCGCGGTCGGGGTCGCGTGAGGAGCCACTCCCACCCGGCGGGACCACCCCCGACAGCTCCGGCGAGCCTCCGGCCCACCTCACTGTCGGTGCTCCCGCGTAGCCTTTGGATCGTGGCTTTCGCGACCGAACATCCCATCCTTGCCGTCTCCGAACACCGACCGGTGGGGGACATCCCCCGCAGTACCGCGCGCTTCGAGGTGGTCAGCGACTACCAACCCGCCGGCGACCAGCCGACCGCAATCGCAGACCTCGAGAAGAGGGTCAGGTCCGGCGAGAAGGACATCGTTCTCCTCGGCGCCACCGGGACCGGCAAGTCCGCCACCACGGCGTGGCTGATCGAGAAGGTCCAGCGTCCGACGCTCGTGATGGCGCCCAACAAGACGCTGGCCGCGCAGCTCGCCAACGAGTTGCGGGAGCTGTTTCCCAAGAACGCCGTCGAGTACTTCGTCTCCTACTACGACTACTACCAGCCCGAGGCCTACGTCCCGCAGACGGACACCTACATCGAGAAGGATTCGTCGGTCAACGCAGATGTCGAGCGACTCCGACACTCGGCCACCATGTCGCTGCTGTCCCGACGTGACGTGATCGTGGTGGCTTCGGTGTCGTGCATCTACGGGCTCGGCACCCCGCAGTCCTACCTGGACCGGTCGCTGCCGGTGAACGTCGGCATGAACATGGACCGTGACGCGCTGCTGCGTGCGCTGGTCGACATCCAGTACTCGCGCAACGATCTCGCGTTCACGCGCGGGGCGTTCCGGGTGCGCGGCGATACGGTCGAGATCATTCCGGCCTACGAGGAACTGGCGATCCGGATCGAGTTCTTCGGCGACGAGATCGAGAAGCTCTACTACCTCCATCCGCTCACCGGGGACATCGTCCGCGAGGTGCCGGGCCTGCGGATCTTCCCGGCCACCCACTACGTAGCCGGGCCGGAGCGGATGGCCAAGGCGGTGTCCGCCATCGAGGACGAGTTGGCCGGCCGTCTGGCAGAGCTGGAGAAGCAGGGTGACCTGCTCGAGGCGCAGCGGCTCCGGATGCGCACCACCTACGACCTGGAGATGATCCGGCAGGTCGGGTTCTGCTCCGGCATCGAGAACTACTCCCGCCACATCGACGCGCGCGCCGCTGGGACCGCGCCGGCCACGCTGATCGACTACTTTCCTGACGATTTCCTGCTCGTCATCGACGAATCCCATGTCACCGTGCCCCAGATCGGTGCCATGCACGAGGGTGACGCATCCCGGAAGCGCACCCTCGTCGACCACGGGTTCCGGCTGCCGTCGGCACTCGACAATCGCCCATTGACCTGGGAAGAGTTCTCCGGCCGGATCGGCCAGACGGTCTACCTCTCGGCCACACCGGGTCCGTACGAGCTCGGTCGGGCGCAGGGTGAGTTCGTGGAGCAGGTCATCCGTCCCACCGGCCTGATCGATCCGGAGGTCATCATCAAGCCGACGACCGGCCAGATCGACGATCTGATCGGCGAGATCCGCAAGCGCGTCGAGGTCGACGAGCGGGTCCTGGTCACCACGCTGACCAAGAAGATGTCGGAAGACCTGACCGACTATCTGCTCGAGATGGGTGTGCGGGTCCGGTACCTGCATTCCGAGGTCGACACGCTGCGACGCGTCGAGCTCCTGCGGGAGCTACGGATGGGGGAGTTCGACGTGCTGGTGGGGATCAACCTGCTGCGCGAGGGCCTCGACCTGCCCGAGGTTTCGCTCGTTGCGATCCTCGACGCGGACAAGGAGGGCTTCCTGCGTTCCGGGACGGCCCTGATCCAGACGATCGGCCGGGCCGCGCGCAACGTGAACGGTCAGGTCCACATGTACGCGGACAAGATCACCCCGTCGATGGCGCGGGCGATCGATGAGACCAACCGTCGGCGGGAGAAGCAGGTCGCCTACAACCTGGAGGCCGGCCTCGATCCGCAGCCGTTGCGCAAGAAGATCAACGACATCCTCTCTCTGGTGTACGCCGAGGCGGATGACTCGGCCGAGACCGGCTCGGCGGTCAAGATGGGGGGCTCCGGGCGCAACGCGTCGCGCGGGCGCAAGGCGTCCGGGGAGGTCGGCGGCACCAGCTCCGGTGTCTTCGCCGGTCACTCGACCGCGGGAATGGCCCGATCCCAACTGGCGGATCTGGTGCAGCAACTGACCGATCAGATGATGGCGTCGGCGCGTGAATTGCAGTTCGAGCTGGCCGGTCGGCTCCGCGACGAGATCCACGAGCTCAAGAAGGAAATCAGAGACATGGACGCGGCGGGGGTGGGGGCACGAGGATGAGCGGGTATGGCAGCGAGCGATGAGCGTTCGCGCGAACAGCCAGGAACCGGTAGGGAGTGAGCATCGTAGCGAGGAGCGGAGTGAACGAGCGATGAGCGCTTACGCGAAGAGCCAGGATCAAGCATGAGTACCGCTGTTCAGATGCAGATCGTGGTCGACGCCGAAAGTCCGGCGGTACTGGCCGAGTTCTGGTCCGTGGCGCTGGGCTACCGACTGGACGATCCGCCACCCGGATTCGAGACGTGGGAGGAAGCCCTGGCAGCGTCGGATCTTCCACCTGACCGCTGGGACGACGCGAGCGCGATCATCGATCCGCACGGACCCGGCCCGAGGGTGTTCTTCCAGAAGGTGCCCGAGTCGAAGCAGGTCAAGAACCGGCTGCACATCGATGTGGGCGTCGGTCGGGGGATCAAGGACGCCGAGGTGCGGTGGGAGACCGTGATGGGCCACGTGGAGCGTCTCATCGGGGCGGGTGCCACCGTCGTGGAGGAACGACATGGCGAGTGGGGCGACCGCTGGATGGTCCTGCTCGACCCGGAGGGCAACGAGTTCTGCGTCCAGTGATCAGCTGGTGATGTCCTTGCGGCGGAATCGAAGTGCGGCCACCGTCACGAAGATGATCGCGTAGACCAGACCCGAGAACGCCCCACGCACCATGTTGTCCCACCGGATCGGATCAACGAGCGCTCCGGTCCAGGCTGTCCCGTAGTGGGTCGGCAACCACAGCCGCACACTTTGCAGCGCGTCGATCTGATCCAGGATCTGGGACAGGATCGAGACGAGGACGGCACCGCCGACCGCGCCGAGCGGTGCGTCGGTCACCACGCTGAGCAGGAAGGCCAGGCCGGCCACCCAGCTCAGCTGGATGGTGAGATAGCCGACCACGAGGGCGATGCGCTCGATCCCACTCCAGGTATCGAATCCGTCGCCGATGGGCGTCGACAGCGGACCGGTGCCGTAGGCGATGAGGCCGACGATGTAGGCCGTCACGGTCAGCAGGACCAGGGAGGCGATGGAGAGCATCCCGGCGACCAGGATCTTCTGCCGCAACAGGCGCATCCGCGGCACCGGCATGGCCAGGAGATATCGCAGCGACGACCACGACGCCTCCGACGCGATGGTGTCCCCGAAGAACAAGCTGATGACCACGATGACCAGGAAGCTGGCGGAGAAGAACAACGCCACCATGGCGAAGTTGGCGGCACCCGACGTCGCCAGGTCCACGTACGAGGTTCCGCCGCCACCCTGGGTACCGCCGACCGAGAATGCGACCAGCAGGATCAGCGGCAGCAGGATCATGAATCCCAGCGAGAGCTGAGTGCGTCGGCGGCGAAGCTGACGCATCAGCTCGACGCGGATGGTCAGCGTCCGACCGGCGCGGAAGCCGTTCGGGATGCCGGACTCGGTGGCCGCGACCGGTGCCCCGAGCGACGCCATCGCGCGTGCCGCCGCATCCGCCGAATGGTCGTGGCGCTGACCGCCCTCGTGGCTGATCGTCATCTGGTTCCTCCGCTGATCGTCGACGGCCCGGCAGCGCCGACCAATTCGAGGAAGACATCTTCCAGTCGGTTGCGTGGGGCCGCGGTGCTGACGCCGATACCCGCATCGACCAGAGCGGAGACGGCTGCAGCCGCCGAGCTGGCGCCCAGATCGGCGCGAACGACACCGCCGCGAACGGTGGCATCGGAGGCCTGCTGCGGGCCGGCCGGGTCGTCGATCTCTACCTCGCCGATGCCGGGCAGCGCCCGGAGCACCGCCATGGCCCTGGCCTGGGCGTCCACCGTGAAGACCATGTCGCCGGACGCCGAGACCATCTCCGCCACCGTGCCGGAGGCGATCGTCCTCCCCTGATGGACGACCACCACATGGCTGCAGGTCTGCTCGACCTCGGACAGCATGTGGCTCGAGACCACGACGGTTCGGCCGGTGGCTGCGTACCCGCGCAGTACCTCCCGCATCGCATGGATCTGCGGTGGGTCGAGCCCGTTGGTCGGCTCGTCCAGGATCAGCAGATCGGGCAGACCAAGCATGGATTGGGCGATGGCGAGGCGCTGGCGCATGCCCTGCGAGTACGTCTTCACCTTCCGGTTGATGGCCTTGCCCAGGGCGGCGATCTCCAGGGCCTCCGCCAGGTGGGCGTCCGCTCGCGGTCGGCCGGTCGCCTGCCAGTAGAGGTCGAGGTTCGCCTTGCCGGACAGGTGCGGAAGAAATCCGGATCCTTCGACGAAACTGCCGATCCGCGCCAGGATGTCGGCGCCGGGCTTGACCACCCGGCCGAAGACGCGGATCTCGCCCGCGGTCGGGGTGATCAGACCCATCACCATCCGCAGGGTGGTCGTCTTGCCGGCGCCGTTGGGGCCGAGCAGGCCAAGGACCTGACCGGGCTCGACCCGGAAACTCACGTCGGTCACAGCGGCAACGCCGCCAGGGTAGGACTTGCCGAGGCCGACGATCTCGAGGGGGAGCCGCGTGGCGGAGACGGGCGCACCCGTGCCGGTCGGTGCGTGACCAGTCACCACTGGATCGGTCGCGGCAACGGTCGGATCGCCCTCGACGATGCGTCTCGGTCCACGGACCCGACCCAGCAGGAACAGCCCGAGCACCGCCAGGACGAAGAGCACGATCAAAGCGATCAACTTGCCGACCGGCACATCACCGGCCGAGACCCGCACGCCACCGACCTCGGGCACGCTGAGAATGCCCGAGGCCGAGTCCGACGCCCCCGCTGCCGCGCCACCAGTCAGGGAGATCTGGTACACCGACGGCGATGTCGGTCCGGCGTAGGCCTGATCGGTGGTGGAGAGGTCGATCTCGATGCTCGACCCGACCTCCACCTGAAAGCCGACTGCCGGCAGGTCGATCCGGACGGTCTTCGCGCTGCCGTCGGCCGGCAGGCCGGTGATGCGGATCGGGGCCACCGCACTGCCGGCGAGGGATTTGGTGCCACCCGCGCTGATCTTCGACATGGACGCGAACAGCACCGCCGACGAGTCTGCGGACGTCCCCCCGGTCCCGGCGGAACTGCTGCGGGTGGCCGCTGACCCCAACGGGACGGCGGAGATGTCGACGGTGATCTGAGGCGTTCCGGCGATGACGGTGAGCTTCTCCAGTGGCGCGGACCTGAATCGGGCGACCTGGCCGGGCAGGCCACCGGCGAAGTTGCCGAGCAGGGTCCCGGCCAGACCGGAGATGCCGGGGAGTGACGAGATGCCGGCCGGTGCGCCTCCGGGTGGGTTGAGCACGGTCTGCTTCGCGCCCGTGAGCGCGATGGTGGAATCAACGACCGGCGCCGCCCCGGACAGCCCCGGATAAGCGGCCACCTGCAGGATCCGGCTGCGGGCATTGCCGTTGTCCGACAATGGACCATCCACGCTATACCGGAAGCTGGTGTCGGGCTTGGTCCCGGTCTTCTGCAGGTAATAGGTGAACCAGTTGGTGATGCGATCCCGCGTCGCCTGATCGGGACTGCCGCCGTCGTGTCCGCCGTCGTACCACGTCACTGCCACGGTGGCGCCGTTCGCTGCGATGGCCCTGGCGTTTGCGTCGGCCTGGTCCAGCCCGAACAGCGTGTCGTTCTCACCCTGGACCAGCAACGTCGGGGCGGTGATGTCGCCGACCACGGCCGACGGGCTGGAGCGGGCGAGCAGGGCCGCCAGCGTGCTCGTCTCCCGCCCCGTCTGCGCAGCCTCGGAGTACGCGGCGCAGACCGCCAACATCAGTCGTCCGCAACCCGCTGTCGCAGTGCCGGCCGCCGTGCTCGGGGTCGGTGCGGTCGCGGACGGCGCGGGATCTGGAGCTTCGGCGGTGGTGGTGCTGCTGCTGTTGCCCCCCGATCCAAAGCCCCCGGAGCCACCGGCGGTCGACGCCACCGACCCGCTGGACAGGGAAGTTCCGGAGATGACGGAGGACAGAAGTGCTGCGGCCCAGGACTTCTTGAACACCCCGTCGGTGGCCGGAGTCGCCGCGGCCGGCGTGCCGGCAGCGGTGGTCGAGGAGTTGACGGCATTCGGGAAGAGCGCCGCCCCGAGATTGTTCCAGGTGATCTGCGGGACAACGGCATCGATGCGCTTGTCGGTACCGGCCAGCATCAGGGACAGCCCTCCACCATAGGAGGCTCCGGTCACGCCGACGCGTGGATCGCCGGGGGCGTCCAGCAGGACCTCCGGGCGCTTCGACAGCCAGGTGACGAGGGTTCGGGCATCCGACACCTCGTAGTCCAGCGAATCGAGGGCGATCTGACCGGTCGACTGCCCGAACCCGCGGGCCGAATATGCGAGCACCACGAAACCGTCGGTGGCCAGCGTGCGGGCGTCCCGGGCGATGCTGTCCTTCGAGCCACCGAATCCATGGGCCATCAGGACGGCCGGCACCGGTCCCGGCTCGGCCGGCACGTAGAGGGTCGCGTCGATGCTGACGTTTCCGTTGACCCCGGGACCACCCGGCACCGAGATGGTCTCGTCGAGGGCCTGGATCGCCGGGCCGCTGTCGGTGGTCGTCCTGGTGGCCAGGACGAGCCCCGCGACGACCACCAGCACCACGATTCCAGCGATGGCCTTGCGGGTGCGGCCCGCCAGCAGCAGACCGAGGCGGTGCTTCACGCGATCCGCTCGTCGAGGAACAGCGGGTCGGTGATCATGGTGGCCATTCGTCAAGGGTGCCAGATGCAACATCGGATCCGACTTTTCCTGACATGGCGGCCATGTGCCCTGGTGCCAGATGCAACGCCCGATCCGACCTCTGGGGGCCATGACCACTACGGTCGACCGGGTGAAGCCCGAAGACATCAGCCTGTTGAACCTGCCCTCCCGTCCCGCCCTGGCGCCCAACGGCGACGTGGTGGCCGCCGTCACCCGCCCCGATATCGAGGCCGACCGGTATGTCGGGTCGCTCCATCTGATCCAGGCGGATGCTGCATCCCGCGAGATCACCTACGGACCAAAGGATTCGGCTCCAGTGATTTCGCCCGACGGCCACACGGTGGTGTTCCTGCGGGCTCCGGAGTCCGGGCCGGGCCAGCTGTTCGCCATCGATCTGCGCGGCGGCGAACCCAGGCGGCTGGCCTCGCACCCGCTAGGGGCCGGGACGCCGGTCTTCTCGCCTGACGGGGCCCGGATCGCCTACCTGGCAGCGGTTCCCGAGGTGGGCCGGTACGGGACGCAGGACGGTGTCGGCGCCGAGGCCGAGCCGCCGCGCCCCGTCACGCAGATGTCCTACCGGCGTGACGGCAAGGGTTTTCTGCTCGACAAGCCCGAACAGGTCTTCGTGCTCGATCTGGTCGATGCGGCCGAGCCTGTGCAGCTGACGAACGAGCCAGGGATCACCGGCGGCCCGGCCTGGCTCGACGACGGTCGCGTCGGGTATCTGCGGACGGTGGTTCCCGACCGACCGCAGACGGAGGTCGCGGCGGTGCCGAGTTCGCGTCCCGCGACGGAACCGGGGGAGTTGCCGGTCGGGGAACTGGTGCTCCGCGCCGCAGGTACCGGGACACAGCTCACCGTCGCAGGCGGGGCCCTGTACTACCTCGGGGTCGAGTTCGAGGACATCGACAACGCCGGCCGGACAGCCGGACTGTGGACGGCTGCAGTGTCCGGCGGAGAACCCCGGAGACTCACCGACCCGGAGATCGAGGTCGACACCACCACCGGCCCCGTGGTGCTGGACGGATTGGTGTTCGTCGCCGTACTGGACCGTGGCCGGACGTCACTCCGGGCAGTGCCGGTGGACGCCGACCGCGCACTGCTGGAGGAGTTGCCGGAGGTGATCGCCGGGGACCGCGTGGTGACGTCGTTCACCGTCGCCGTTCTCGCAGATGGCCTCACGGTGGCGGCGACGGTGGCGACGCCCTCCAGTCCAGGCGAGCTGGTCACGGTCGCGGTGACCGCCAACGGTCGACCGACCGGCGGGGAGCAGGTGCGTTCGGACTGGGCGGGACCGCTCCGCACCGCGGGACTGGCCGACCTGACTGAGATCACCGCCACCGCTCCCGACGGCTATCCCGTCCACGGGTTCCTGGTGAAGCCACCGGGCGAGGGGCCGCACCCGGTGTTGCTGGTGGTCCACGGCGGACCGCACGCCGCCTACGGCTGGGGACTGTTCGACGAGGCGCAGGTCTACGCCGCGGCCGGGTACGCCGTGGTGCTGCCCAATCCACGTGGTTCGTCCGGCTACGGCCACCAACACGGTCGCACCGTGCTCGGCCGTCTCGGCACGGTCGACGCCGACGACGTGCTCGCCCTGCTCGACGCTGCGCTGGAACTGCCGGACTGCGACGGTGAACGCGTCGGCGTGATGGGCGGCTCCTACGGCGGCTTCATGACGTCCTGGCTCGCCTCCCACGCGCCGGAGCGTTTCACCGCAGCCATCAGCGAACGCGCCGTCAATGCCTGGGACAGCTTCGCCGGCTCCAGCGACATCGGCTACTTCTTCGCGGAGAACTACGTCGGGCCGGACCGTGAGTCGCAATGGAAGTCCTCCCCGCTGGCCTACGCGGACGACATCACCCTTCCGCTGCTGATCATCCATTCCGAACACGACTGGCGATGCCCGATCGAGCAGGGCCAGCGTCTGTACGTCGCGCTCAAGAGGCGTGGCGCCGAAACCGAGATGCTGTTGTTTCCCTCCGAGGGTCACGAACTCTCGCGGTCCGGCCGGCCGCGGCATCGGGTGCAACGGTTTGAGGCGATCCTGGAATGGTGGGGAAGGTACCTGCCGCTCACCGGCTGATCGACGAGGCTGCTTCGGGGCCATGGTCCCCATTTCGCCCAGAGCGGAAGTGGCGTACGTCATGGTGGGAAATAGCTGTGAATCCATGGATGTGTACGGTACCGTTTCGTTCATGTCCCGGATCGTGAATTCCACCGCCAGCGCGGTGGCTTCTGCGCGGCTGGCGGCACTGTCCCGGATGAGTTGTCAGGCGGGGACAGGGAGGGGAGCCGGTAGGGAGGCTGCCATCTGTCAGGCCGTCGTCGAGTTGCTCAACGAGACGAGCTACGAATCGGTGACGATGGACGCCGTGGCGGCGCGGGCCAAAGCCTCGAAGGCCACCATCTACCGGCGCTGGTCCAACAAGGACGAACTGGTGGTGGAAGCCTTGCGAGGCATGGTGATCGGCCGGGACCTGGAATTGATCGACACCGGGAACCTGCGGGACGACATCGTCACCCACATCAGCTGGCAGCTCCAGGATCCGGTGCTGGTGGCCGTGAACACCGCAGCGCTGAAGGTGCTCGTGTACGCGGCTTCGAGCGATCCCGACCTCGCCTGGAGCATGCGGTTGGTCATCCGGGACCCCCAGTTGACCGCCTGGCAGACGATCCTGACGCGGGCCCACGAACGTGGTGAGTTGCATCGCGAGGTTGATGCGGCCCTGATGTTCGAAGTGATCCAGGGCCAGTTCTGCGCCCGGGCCGGCGTCGACGCCGAGCCGGTGGACGTCGGCTTCGTGGAGCACCTTGCCGACAACGTGCTGATGCCGGTGATCCTGCACGCGGGGTCCCGGTTGCCCTCTCCGTCGTCAAAACCACGCGCAGCGTCGGGATCGATGGCCACTCGAGGCGATTGATCCGGTAATTTCCGCGGCCGGCTGTCGAAAACGACTGGTCCGGTTCGACGTATATGCAGTACAGGTATTGGGCAGTACACCTCTCGGTGCCCCGACAGTGCGGTTGTGGGTAGCAACGCGACTGTCGGTGCTCGCCGACATGATGTGACCGGGCCTGGATCAAGGCTGCGGTACGTGATCCAAGTGCGGTTCCCTCGACAAGGAGTTTTCGTGACCAGTCAAACGACGACCGATCTGACGAAGTCAGGTGCGGCCGACGCCCTCGATCCAAGGCGGTGGATCGCGCTCATCGTGATCGGCGCCGCCCAGCTGATGGTGGTACTCGACGCGACCATCGTGAATGTCGCGCTGCCCACTGCTGCCACCGCGCTGAAGATCGGTCCGGCCGACCTGCAGTGGGTGATCACCGCGTATGCCCTGCCGTTCGGAGCGCTGCTCCTGTTGGGCGGGCGCATTGCCGACTACGTCGGTCGCAAGAAGATCCTGATGATCTCGCTGGCCGGTTTTGCCATCGCCTCCGCGATCGGTGGCGCGGCCAACGGCGAGATCATGCTTTTCGCCGCCCGCGCACTGCAGGGCGCCTTCGCCGCCATGCTCGCGCCGGCCACGCTGTCCATGCTGAACACCACCTTCCGTGACCCGAAGGAGCGCGCCAAGGCGTTCGCCACCTTCGGTGCCATCGCCGGCGGTGGAGCAGCAGTCGGTCTGGTCCTCGGTGGTGTGCTCACCGACGGTCCGGGGTGGCGATGGTGCCTGTTCGTCAACATCCCGATTTCCATCGCCGTCATCATCGGTGCCCGATTCATCCTGACCGAGTCCAAGACCGAGCAGACCGGCGGCTATGACGTTGCCGGCGCAGTGCTGGCCACCTTCGGGCTGGGTTCGCTCGTCTGGGGCTTCAACCAGGCCGCGAAGGAAGGTTGGGGCTCCTACAAGACCTTCGGCTTCCTGATCCTGGCCGTGGTCCTGCTGATCGCTTTCGTCCTCGTCGAGCAGCGCATCAAGAACCCGTTGCTGCCCATGCGGATCGTGTTGAACCGCAACCGCGGTGGCTCGTACCTGGTCGGCCTGCTCGTGGGTACCGGACTGTTCGCCGTCTTCCTATTCCTCACGCTGTTCCTGCAGGACGTCAAGGGCTACTCGCCCACGTCGACCGGTCTGGCGTTCCTCCCGTTCAGTGCCGGCGTCATCGTCGGTGCCGGTGTCGGATCCCAGCTGGTCCTGCGCGTCGGTGCCAAGATCGTCATCCCGGCCGGTCTGGCGTTGGGTGTGGCCGGTTTGCTGCTGCTGGCCCAGCTCACGCCGACCTCGGGATACGCCGCCCATCTGCTGCCGGCCCTGCTCCTGATCTCCGTCGGCATGGGCTTCATCTTCATGTCGACCACCAACGTTGCGCTGCACGGTGTGTCGGTCGAGGATTCCGGTGTCGCCAGCGCCATGGTCAACACCACCCAGCAGGTTGGTGGTTCCCTGGGGACCGCCCTGTTGACCACTTTCTTCGCCTCGGCGCTGGCCAAGTACGCCGGGACCCACCCGCCGACCGGATCCGACCCTGCGTCGGTCAAGACGGCCATCAATGCGGCCTCGGTCCACGGCTACACGGTTGCCTTCTACTGGGCAGCAGCCTTCTTCGCGGCCGCCGCCGTCGCGTCCCTGCTGCTGATCAACGCGGGCAAGCACGAGGCCGAAGAGGCCGAGCCGGTCATGCACATCGGCTGATCCGGTGACCTGATCCACCGGCTCCTGCGCACGCCAAACGGCCCGCCACTCCCTTCTCGAGGTGGCGGGCCGTTCTGTTCACCGGCTCTGGTGCTGTGGTGAGGACGCATGCCTACCAGCCGCGCTCGCGCCATTCACCGAGGTGCGGGCGCTCGTGGCCCAGGGTGGTGTCGTCGCCGTGGCCGGGGTAGACCCAGGTGTCGCCGGGCAGGCGGTCGAAGACCCGCTCGGTGAGGTCGTCCATCAGCGAGGCGAAATCCTCGGGCGACGTGGTCCGGCCCGGACCGCCGGGGAACAGCGAGTCGCCGGTGAACAGGTGCCCGGTTCCCGCCGGATCCCGGTACAGCAGCGCCACTGAGCCGGGCGTGTGTCCCCGCAACGAGATCGACTCGAGCTGACACGATCCGAGCGGGACGATGTCACCCTGTCCCAGTGCTACATCGGTCGGCACCGGAAGGTCGGCTGCGTCCGCCGCGCCGGCGTAGAGATTTGCGCCGGTCTGACCGGCGATGGCTCCCAGGGCCTGCCAGTGATCGCCGTGCGAATGGGTGGTGACGATGCTCCGCAGGCGCGGGCGGTCCGGTCCGTCACCCAGGAGATCCGCAATGCGTTCGGGGTCGTTGGCGGCGTCGATCAACAGACCGTCACCCGTTTCCAGGCAGATCAGCAAGTACGCGTTGTTGTTCATCGGTCCGACCGACAACTTGGTGATCGTGATGTCCGCCAAACGCCGGGTAGCTGGGGCGCCCTGGGGTTCGACATGCCCGGTGTAATCGGGGGTCTGGGGCGGCGTCGTCTCTGGTGAACTCATCCGGCCAACCTACAAGCAGGCGGCTATCGGGGGGAGGCGGGCATCTCGACCACCCGGTGCTCGGAGGCCGAGACCCGGGCCGCGTCGATCACCCGCGCCGTGTCGACCGCGTCCCACGGATCGACCGGCGCCGGCCCCGCACCGAGGACGGCCGCGGCCGCAGCCGGGTAGTAGGTGTCCCAGCGGCCGCGTTCACTCGGAAACGGGGCAGAGCCCTCGGCCGTGGTCAGCAGCCCGTGGTCTGCGGGATCCTCCCGGCCCCACGCGTCCCCGAGCGACGCCGGGCTCGCACCCTCTTTCAGCTGTGCCTCCTGGACGTCGAGACCGTTGACGACGAAGCCGCCGACGGTCCCGTTCACCTGGAAGCGCGGGCCTTCCGCCGGGCTCGCCATCCCTGCTGCGATCGTCGAGAACACTCCGGTCGCATGCTCCAGGTGCAGCTCGATCTCGTCGTCGGTGACCGACCCGGCCCTGATCGCCCTGGCCTGGGCGTGCAGCCGGGCGACCGGGCCGAACAGGTAGAGCGCCTGGTCGATGAGGTGAGGACCCAGATCCAGCAGGGTGCCTCCGCCCTCGTCGGGACCGACTGCCCAGCCGCCCTTCACCGGACGGAACCGGTCGATGCGCGAGACGAAGCGATGGACCGTGCCGAGCGCTCCGGTGTCGATGAGCTTCCGCACGGTCAGCAGATCGCTGTCCCAGCGCCGGTTCTGGTAGACGGTGAGCATGCGGCCGGCCTGGCGGGCGTGCTCGACCAGATCGAGGGCGGCCTGGGTGTTGAGCGCAAAAGGCTTGTCCACCACCACATCCAGGCCGAGATCGAGAGCCTGGTGAGCCAGTGGGGTGTGGGTGGCCGGAGGTGTGGTGATGGTGACCGCCCGGACCCCGAGCCCCGGGAGTGACGACAGGTCAGGTACTGCCTGCACTCCCGGCAGATCCGTGGCCACCTGGGCCTGCCGGTCCGGATTGCCCGTCACGACAGCAATCAGTTCGACGCCCGGGGCGCACGTCAGCAGCGGGGCGTGGAAGATGCGCCCGCCCACGCCGTATCCGGCGAGGGCCCAGCGGACGGGGGATTGGGTCACGGGGGTCATCCTGCCCGGCCGGGTCCGACCGCCGCCGGCAGGGTCGACCGCCATCCGTCGATCACAGACCCCACCGCGCCGTGGCCCCGGCCGGAGAACGCGTTCGGCCTGGCGCCGCAGCAAGATGCTTCGACCTTGGCTTGACGGCTCGTGGAGCCCTCGCAGGGCGCTGACGTGCGGAAAAGATCGACTGTCGGTGGTCACACCTAGCATGGGTAATCGTGACTGATCACCTCATCGTGCGGGGCGCCCGCGAGCACAACCTCCGCAACGTCGATATCACCCTTCCCCGAGATTCGATGGTGGTCTTCACCGGGCTGTCCGGATCGGGCAAGTCGTCCCTTGCCTTCGACACCATCTTCGCGGAGGGGCAGCGGCGCTACGTCGAGTCGCTGTCGTCCTACGCGCGGCAGTTCCTGGGCCAGATGGACAAACCGGATGTCGACTTCATCGAGGGCCTGTCGCCCGCGGTCTCCATCGACCAGAAATCGACGTCCCGCAACCCGCGGTCGACGGTCGGCACCATCACCGAGATCTACGACTACCTGCGCCTCCTCTACGCGCGCATCGGGCACCCGCACTGCCCCATCTGTGGCGAGATCATCGCGAAGCAGACACCGCAGCAGATCGTCGACCGCGTGCTGGAGATGCCGGAGGGCACCAGGTTCCAGGTGCTGGCGCCGGTCATCCGCGAGCGGAAGGGCGAGTACGTCGACCTCATCACCGATCTGCAGTCGAAGGGCTACTCCCGGGCCCGGATCGACGGCACGGTCCACCAGCTCACCGATCCGCCCAAGCTGAAGAAGCAGGAGAAGCACTCCATCGAGGTGGTGGTCGACCGACTGGTCATCAGGGAGAGCGCGAAGCAGCGCATCACCGATTCGGTGGAGATCGGGCTCGGTCTGGCCGACGGCGTCGTCATCCTGGAGTTCGTCGATCTCGAGGACGACGATCCCGGCCGCGAGCGTCGCTACTCCGAGCGGCTGGCCTGCCCGAACGACCACCCCCTCGCGCTCGACGAGCTCGAACCACGATCGTTCTCGTTCAACTCTCCGTTCGGTGCCTGCCCGGAGTGCACCGGCCTCGGCATCCGCAAGGAGGTCGATCCTGAGCTGATCGTCCCCGACGGCGAGCTGTCGCTCGCCGAGGGCGCCATCCAGCCGTGGTCGGGTGGCGTCACGAGCGAGTACTTCGTGCGCCTGCTCGAGGGCCTGGCCAAGGTGATGGGGTTCTCGGTCAACACGCCGTGGGACGACCTGCCGGCGGCGGCGAAGAAGGCCGTGCTGAACGGCTCGAAGGACCAGGTACACGTCAGCTACCGCAACCGCTACGGGCGGCAGCGGTCCTACTACGCCGAGTTCGAGGGCGTCATCCCGTTCCTCGAACGCCGTGCGACCCAGACCGACTCGGAGTCGGCGCGGGACAAGTACGAGGGCTACATGCGCGAGGTTCCGTGCCCGGTCTGCCAGGGCACGCGACTCAAGCCGGAGATCCTCGCCGTCAGCGTCGAGCACTCCGAGCTCGGCGCAGTCAACATCGCGCAGTTGGCGGCGTTGTCCATCAAGGACGCCTTCGCCTTCTTCCCCGGCCTCGTCCTGTCCGAGCGGGACACGATGATCGCCGAACGGGTGCTGAAGGAGGTCTCGGCCCGGTTGGGCTTCCTGCTCGACGTCGGTCTGGACTACCTCTCGCTGGCGCGCGCCTCGGGGACGCTGTCCGGCGGCGAGGCGCAACGCATCCGGCTGGCCACCCAGATCGGGTCGGGTCTGGTCGGCGTCCTCTACGTCCTGGACGAGCCGTCCATCGGCCTGCACCAGCGCGACAACCACCGACTGATCAAGACCCTCACCAGGCTGCGCGACCTCGGCAACACGCTGATCGTGGTCGAACACGACGAGGACACCATCCGCACGGCGGACTGGGTCGTGGACATCGGGCCGGGCGCGGGCGAGCACGGTGGCAAGGTCGTCGTCTCCGGCCCGGTCCAGGAACTGCTCGACTCCGAGGAGTCGATCACCGGTGCGTTCCTCTCCGGACGCCGCGAGATCGCCGTCCCGATGGTGCGACGGCCGGTCGACCCGTCGCGCAAGCTGACCGTGGTCGGTGCGCGTGAGAACAACCTGCGCAACGTCACCGTCGACTTCCCGCTGGGCACCCTGATCGCCGTCACCGGTGTGTCCGGTTCGGGCAAATCCACGCTGGTGAACGACATCCTGCACGCCGTGCTGGCGAATCGGATCAACGGCGCTCGAATGGTGCCTGGTCGTCATACCCGGCTCACCGGCATCGATCTCGTCGACAAGGTGGTCGGCGTCGATCAGTCGCCGATCGGCCGGACTCCCCGGTCTAACCCGGCCACCTACACCGGCGTCTTCGACCACGTCCGCAAGTTGTTCGCCTCGACCACCGAGGCCAAGGTTCGTGGCTACCAGCAGGGCAGGTTCTCGTTCAACGTCAAGGGTGGCCGCTGCGAGGCCTGCGCCGGTGACGGCACCCTCAAGATCGAGATGAACTTCCTGCCGGACATCTACGTGCCCTGCGAGGTCTGCAAAGGGGCCCGCTACAACCGCGAGACCCTCGACGTCCACTACAAGGGCAAGACCATCGCCGACGTGCTGAACACCCCGATCGAGGAGGCCGCCGAGTTCTTCGAGCCGATCGGCGCGATCCACCGTCACCTCAAGACGCTGGTCGACGTCGGTCTCGGCTACGTCCGGTTGGGCCAGCCGGCGCCGACCCTCTCCGGAGGCGAGGCGCAGCGGGTCAAGCTGGGCAGCGAACTGCAGAAGCGGTCGACCGGACGGACGGTCTACGTCCTGGACGAGCCGACGACGGGTCTGCACTTCGCCGATGTCGAGAAGCTGCTGCTGGTGATCAACGGACTGGTGGACAAGGGCAACACGGTCATCGTCATCGAGCACAACCTTGATGTCATCAAGACCGCCGATCACATCATCGACATGGGTCCCGAGGGCGGGTCGGGTGGCGGTCTGGTCATCGCCGAGGGCACGCCGGAGGAGGTCGCCGGTAACCCGAAGTCCTACACCGGGCAGTTCCTGGCCGAGGTGCTCCGCGGTCGAGGGACGCCGAAGCCGGCCTCGGGCGCAACCGCGGGCCGGCCGGCCAAGAAGCCGGCCGCGGCGGTGACGACAATCACGGCTGCGAAGGGCCCGAACGGACGATCGGCGGCCAACGGCACTGACCCGACGGCTCCGGCCAGGAAGGTCACGGCCCGGAACGGGACCGCCGTGGCGGTGTCGGCCATCCAGAACCCGGTGATCACGGCGGACATGTCCGAGGCGAAAGCCGCGGCGGCAAAGGCACGACGGCGGGCGGCAAAGCTGCGCTGAACCATCGCCGGTAGGTTCAGCTGGTGGAACTCCGCCTGTTGACCGACGCCGACGCCGACGCCTCCACCCTGATGAGCCACCTCGCATTCGGCATGCCGAGCGGCGCCCCGGCGGCGTTCGCGATAGGTCCGGATGTTCGTCGGTGGGGGATTTTCGACGGAAACACTCTGGCGGCCAAGGCAAACGAGCGCACCTACGACTCGATGGTGGGTGGTCGCCGGGTGTCGACCGCGGGAGTGGCCGGCGTAGCAGTCGCTCCGGAGTACCGCGGCACCGGCCTTGCCAGACAGGTGATGACCCACCTCTTCGGGGCGGCCCGGGAACGTGGCGCCGTGATTGTGACACTCTTTCGCACCGCCCCCGCCCTCTACCGCTCCCTGGGGTTCGAGCAGGTCGCAGAACTCGTCTACGGCGAATTCCCGACGTCGGCCCTCCGCGGCCTGCGGCCCCGGACCACTGCCCTGCGACGAGCCACCCCGGCTGACGGCCGCGCGATCCGGGCCGTGTACGCCACCATCGCCGCGACGGGTTCGTGCCTGCTGACCCGGGACGGCCCGGCCTTCGAGATCTCCGACGAGAGGCTCGTCGGATCGTTCGACGGGGTCACCCTCGCCATCGACGAGTGGGGTGACGTCGTCGGCTACCTGAGCTGGAACCGGGGCAGCGGGTACGACGAGTCCGCCGCCCTGACCGTCGTCGACCTGCTCTCCACCACCGGCGATGGGTACGCCGCTCTTCTCAGTGCTATTGGCGCCTTCGACGCGGTGACGCCGACCGTCCGGATCCGCACCTCCGGCCAGGACCCCATGCACTGGGTGATCCCCGGTGCCGGGTGGAAGGTTCGTGAAGTGCGGCCGTACATGCTCCGGGTGATCGATTTCGCGGGGGCGGTCGCTGCCAGAGGCTGGCCGCCCGGACTGGCCGGTGAAGTGGTGCTCGACGTCGAGGATCCCCTGTGCCCGTGGAACACCGGCCGTCACCGGCTCGTCCTCGAGTACGGGACGGGCCGGGTCGACCTGGCCGGAACTCCAGGAACGTCGGCACCGGTAACGGACGCAGCAGAAGCGGAAATCGCCGGTCAAGAAGGAACAGCGGCGCTGCAGGCAGCTGCACCCAGGATCACGCCCGGAGGCCTGGCGGTGTTGTTCGCCGGGGGCGTGCCGGTCAGCACCCTGCGAAGGGGCGGTCTCGTCACGGGCTCGGATCGGTTCGACACCCTGCTCGATGCGGCTTTCGCCGGCCCGACGCCGGCCGTTCTCGACTACTTCTGACGTCCATCGGGCGCGGCTGGAAAATCTCGCCGACCGACCATGTCGTCCGCGGGACATGTCGTCCGCAGGAAATCTCGCAGCGGAAGATCTGGCCCGCACGGCACGCGGCCGCGCATCGCACTGACAGCTGGTCACGCCGTCGGCGCAGCTGATCCGCAGCGACGCGTCAGCGCGTGTTGTCAGGGCGAGCCGTCGGGGCGAGCCGTCAGAACGGTGGTTGGTTGGCGCGAGCCGTCAGAACGGTGGTTCGTCGGGGTCGGGGTATTGGCGGGCTTTGTCGGCTGCCAGTTGTAGGCCGTAGGCGATGGGGTCGAAGCGTCTGAGGGTGTTGTTGTTCTGGGTGCGGAACCGTTCGTAGGAACCGGCGGCGGCGATGTCTTCTTCGATGCGGGCGTTGAACTCTTCCTGCGTCTCGTCGTCTTCGTCGTCTTCGTCGTCTTCGTCGTCGGGCCGGGGGTCCGTGTCCGTGCCGAGGCGGTGGATGAAGGTGGTGCGGTGGTCGAGTTTGATCCGTTGCGCCTTCTGAAGGCGGGTGTTCTCGGCTTCGGCGGCGTCGCGGCGTGCGATGAGAATTTTGGTTTGTTCGGCGTGACTCTGTGCGGTGCTGCCGCCGTCGAGGATGACCGGGGACGGGCGCGCAGGGGCAGCAGTCGTGGTCGTCGGTATCCGCGGTGTGCAAACCGTTTTCGCCTGGTTCGCTGCCGGTCGTCGTCCCGCCGCCAGCGCGGTCGGGGTCGGGTGGGTGTGGTCGTTCGTGGTCGGGGATGGCGAATTCTTCGGGGTGGTCGACGTAGTGGTGGCCGGTGGGGCTGGTCCACAGCATGGTCAGGCCGTCGTCGGCGCTGCGGGTGGCGGTCCAGTCGGTGAACGTTTTCAGGAAGTGGTGGTGTCTGGACAGCGGGTCGAGACTTTTCGCGTCGGTCTGCCCGCCTTGTTCGGGATGCTGGTGGTCGAAGGGTTCCCGGTGGTCCAGGTCGCACAGTGGTCCGGGGATCCGGCAGGACGGGAAGCGGCAGGTCCCGGCGGCGGTGAGCACCTGGTCGGTGACTGTCTGGGTGGGGATGTATGTCGGAACAGGCGCGGTGGATCTGACGGCCATCGCGTGGCCGTGTTCGTTGACGACGATGACCGCGAGGGATCGGATGGACGTTTTCATCGCGAGCGCGATGTGGGCGGGCAGGAATCCGTGTCCGGTGAGTTCGGCGGGGTCCTGGTTGAACTCGGTGAACGCGGCGAGACTCATGGTCAGGTTGAAGTGGGCACCGCGGCCGTGGTGCTTGGTGATCTTCGACAGGCGCTTACCCGGCCGCGCGGTGATCGGCTGCGCGGTGCCCAGCCGCGTGGTGATCGGGTGCGCGGTGCCCAGCCGCGTGGTGATCGGCTGCGGCGCAACAGGAAAGGGCACAGCCGGCTCGGCCGCCGGGGACGGTGCTGGCTGAGCCGCGGCGGGCACCGCAACCTCGACGGACGCCGCGGCCGCATCGTTCTCCTGAGCCGGGTTCGCCGCTCCGGGCTGAGCTGTCGGGTCCTGGTTCTGCTCGGTGCCGGCGCGGGGTTCTCGTCGAGGTCGGTGGTCGGAGTGTCGGTTTCGGCTGAGGTGCCCTGCTCTGCAGGGTCGGCCGGCTCGGTGCCGGTGGGGTTCTCGTCGGGGTCGGTGGTGGGGGTTTGCGTTTCCGGGGAGGTGGCCTGGTCGTCCGATTCGGTGGAATCCTCCGGGGTGCAGGTGTCGCGGAGGTCGACGAACCCGTTGGCCAGGATCTGCAGGCACATGTCGACCAGGGCGTCGGCGCGGCACGCGGCGATGCCCCGTTCGTCCATCCCGACGGTGGCTTTGGCGATCCGGTCCAAAAGGTCGAACACGGCGACGGCGCCTTCGGCGGTCAGGTGCGCCCGGATCATCCCCATCCCGTCGACGCTGGGGGTGTGGTCGACGAACCGGTCCTTGCGGGCCTTGTCCGCCCGTTTCTTCGACGCGGTGGGGTCGGCCTGGATGACGCGGAGGTCGATCATCGGCCGTAGCAGTCCCGGGGTGCGGGTTTCGGCCAGCGGCAGTATCTTCGCTTCCACCGCGGTGCGCAGGGTGGGGTCGAGGTTGGCGGTGCGTTCGGCGATCATCCGGGCCCGGGGTAGGTCGATCCGCCCGGCTTTCAACGCCGCGAGGGTGGCGGGGAGTTCTTCGACCAGTTCGACGGCGGCGGACACCCGGTGGGCGGCGCCCAGCGGCGATTGGTGCAGGGCGGCGCTGATCTCCGCGGCGGCCATGTCCTGGGCCCGTTCGGCGATCAGCACGCTCATCGCTTCCGGGTCGACCAGCCCACCGGGGCGGTTCGCCAACCCGGTGTGGTCGATCAACCCGGCGATCAGCTTCGTCATGGATCCGCACCGGCCGGGTGTGGCGAATTCCGCGACCGCGGCGATCTGCACGGCCTGCAGGTGGGAGATCAGCCGGTTCGCCGCGACGATCAGATCCGGCAGCTCGGACGGCGACAGCGCTGCCGGGACAGCGGAGGTGACCCATTCGAAGGTGTCCGCGACCGGTACGGCAGCGGGGGCAGCAGCCGGTTCCGGCGTCGGCGCAGCGGGCGGTCCGGAAGGTGCGGCAGCACTGTCGGGGTCGACCGGTACCGTCGTCATCTCACCACCCCGGCCCCTCCATCGAAATCCCACCATCTAGCGGACGTTTGTTCTGTTCTAGCCTTTTCAACTGATAAAAATAGCGATTCTGCTCGCAGCAGATTATTCCGCCACACCATTCGACCGCCACTGACACCCGACATCCAGGCGATCGAATGCCACCCAGATTTCTCAGTGGCAGGTCGCCGTCGCAACACATGTCAAAACTCCTACCGGCGTCTGGGAGAATCAGCCAACGTGAAGACTTTCGACTCCCTGTTCGCCGAGTTGCTCGTACGGGCCAGTGAACGCCCGGCGGGGTCCGGGACCGTCGAGGCGCTGGACGCCGGCGTGCACGCCCAGGGCAAGAAACTCCTCGAGGAGGCCGGCGAGGTCTGGATCGCCGCCGAGCACGAGGGCGACGATGCGTTGGCACTGGAGATCTCCCAGCTGATCTACCGGGCACAGGTGATCATGATCGGCCGTGGGATCGGTCTCGAGCAGGTCTACAAGCATCTCTAGGGCCGGCCCTGCCGCGCCCGTCCGCATCAGACCTGTTCGACCACGTCGGCACCGCGTCGGCGTGCCACCCAGCCTTCGATGACACGAGGATCACCCCATGTTGAGAGTTGCCGTCCCGAACAAGGGCACGTTGAGCGAACCCGCTGCCGAGATGCTGCGCGAGGCCGGATACCGGCAGCGCCACGATTCCCGCGACCTGACCGTGCTCGACTCGGCGAACGATGTCGAGTTCTTCTTCCTGCGTCCCAAGGACATCGCGATCTACGTCGGATCCGGTGAGTTGGACCTCGGCATCACGGGCCGCGACCTGACCGCCGATTCCGGTGCCCCGGTGGCCGAGCAACTCGGGCTCGGGTTCGGTCACTCGACCTTCCGGTATGCGGCACCGACCGGTCGGAACTGGACGGTCCAGGACCTGGCCGGCCTCCGGATCGCCACCGCCTATCCGAACCTGGTCCGTCAGGATCTGGGCGCGAAGGGCATCACGGCCGAAGTCATCCGGCTGGACGGTGCGGTCGAGATCTCGGTGCAACTCGGCGTCGCCGACGCCATCGCGGATGTCGTCGGGTCCGGCAGGACGCTGCGCCAGCACGCGCTCACCGCTTTCGGCGAGGTCATCTGCGATTCGGAAGCCGTGCTGGTCACCCGCGCCGGCACGGACGTCAGCCCGGCCGGGCGTCAACTGGTCAGCCGCCTGCAGGGTGTCGTGTTCGCGCAGCAGTACCTGATGCTCGATTACGACTGCCCGAAGGCGCTGTTGGAGCAGGCCACGCGGATCACGCCGGGTCTGGAGTCGCCGACGGTCGCCCCACTGGCCGACCCGGACTGGGTCGCGGTCCGCGCGATGGTTCTGCGCAGCAACGCGAATCCAGTGATGGACTCACTCATGACACTCGGGGCCAAGGCCATTCTCGCCTCGGACATCAGGTCCTGCCGGCTCTGATCACCTGGTAGGTCGGGTCGTCCCGCGAGCAGGGCTCACCGCGCCGCGCGGAGAGTGAGCGTCTGAGCGGACCGACCGAGCGGCCCGATCACGTCGTACAGGACGGCAGCGGTGAGACCGAGGCCGTCGGGTCCGAACGACACCTCGGTGCGCAGTCCCAGCCAGCTACCGGTCGGCCGCCGGAACAGGTGGACCGTGAGGTCCGTGTTGGAGAACAGCAGGTCGTCGGGATGCGCACGGGTGGCGACCCCGTTCGCGGTATCGATCAGGCTGAAGATTCGTGCGATGGGGGAGGTCGGCCGGTCCTCGACCAGGTCGAACCTGGTTCGCAGCCACACGGTGGAACTACCCGGCACAGCCTGACCGACGACCCGCGCCTCCACCGACCGGATGAAGCCGCCCCTCCAGGTGCCGGTCAGGTCCAAGGGTCGTGCGTCCTCGGGGCCGGGGATGGCGTCCAGGTCGTTTCCGGCGAAGGCCGACGTGTCCGATGTCGCCAGACGCCACGCCGTGGCGCGCACCAAGGTCCGGCTGCCGGCCGTCATCTCCGCCTCCAGCAACTCGATGGTCCGGCCCGGACGGACTACCCTGGCCGCGACCGTGACCTCACCGGCCGGGATCATCCCGAAGATGTCGAACGCGACACGCGACATCAACAGATCCGCACGAGGAGAACAAGTCTCCAGCGCATCGACCAGTAGGCCGGACACGGGTGCCATGTGCTGCTCGTGCTCCGACCAGGCACCCTGTGCGTGCTCGGTGGAAAGGAACAGACCCGGACCAAGCTGTCGGTAGTAGGCGGACCGTGAAGCAGAGGGCGAGGAAGAGGTAGAAGTAGAGGAGCTCACCGAGCCAAGGCTAACGCCCCGGCCCGATCGTCTGGTCCGTCCCCGGCATGCCCGGGTAGGGCGGGGGAGTGCCGCCGAACTCCGGACACATGGCCTGGTGCGCGCACCACCGACAGCTCGAGGACCGTCGTGCCGGGAAGTCGCCGGTCTGGGCGGCGGACCAGATCGTCCGCCACAGAGCGACGACCCCGCGTTCGAAGGCGTCGAGTTCCTGCTGGTCCGGCCGATAGCGCAGCGCGGTCGAGTCCCCGAGGTAGATCAACTTCAACTCGGTCGGAAGAACGCCGCGGAGATGCTGCAGCATCATCGCGTAGAACTTCAGCTGATAAAGCACCGCGGTCTCGTAGTGTTCCGACGGCGACCGGCCGGTCTTGTAGTCGACAATGCGTACCTCGCCCGTCGCCGCGACATCGATCCGGTCGATGAAGCCCTTGAGCGGCACCCCGGTGGGCTCGGCACGATCAGGCGGCTCCCCAGGCTCAGCGAGATCGGCCGGGACGATCGTCAGTGTGAGCTGCACCGGCTCCTCGCAGGCCTGGGGCGAGAATCCAGCGGGGTCCTCCAGCCGGAAGTACGCGCGGACGAGTCCGGCGGCCTCGGCCAGCCACGGTTCTCGGTCGGCGTCGGGGACGAGGTCCACCAGATCGGGTTGATCGTTGCGCATCTCCGACCAGAGGCCCTCGATGGAATCAATGGTCCGGCCCTCGGTGCGATCGCCAGCGGCCCGGGTGAACATCCTCTCCAGCACGGCGTGCACCAGGGTGCCGCGGACGGCGGGCCGGCTCGGCGGCTCCGGCAGTCGGTCGATCGCCCGGAACCGATAGAGCAGCGGACAACTCCGGAAGTCGCCCGCCCGCGACGGCGACAGCACCAACATTCTCGTTCCCGCGTCGGCAGGCGCTTCCGACGGATCGCGAGGGGTACGTCCGGACATACCGCGGATCGTAGAGCGAGGGACCGACAGCGACACAGAACGAGGGACCGCAGCGACGCCGGCCGAAGGCTCGGCTGGAGGGCTCAGCCCGGCCCACTACCCTTCGGTGGTGCCCCCTGATGCGATCCGGACATCCTCGTCGGCTCCGCGTGCTCGGCGCCGCAGCTTCGGAATACCGCTCGGACGCATCGGCGGCATCCCGATCGTCCTGTCGCTGTCGTGGTTGCTGTCGGTCCTGCTGATAGCCGTGCTGGCCACCCCGGTGGTCCAACAGGCGATCCCGGCGATCACCACTGCCGCGGCCGTCCTGGTGTCGATCGGGCTCGGGGTGCTGCTGGGGGTCAGCGTGCTCCTGCACGAGCTCGGACACTGCCTGGCTGCGCGATCGCTCGGCCTTCCGGTGATCGAGGTGCGCCTGTATCTGCTGGGTGGGGTCTCCGAACTGGGCCGGATGCCCGGGTCCCCGCGGGAGGAAGCCGTCATCGCCGCTGCTGGGCCGGGAGTGTCGGCCCTGCTCGCCGGCATCTTCGGACTGCTGGTGGGCAGCACGACGCCGCACACGATCACCTGGCTGCTGTTGATCGAGCTGGCACTGGCCAATCTCGTGGTCGCTGTCTTCAACATTCTTCCGGCACTGCCGCTGGACGGCGGTCGGGTGCTCCGCGCCGGTGTCTGGGGAGCGTCCGGGCGCCGCCGCTACGGCACCCTGGCTGCGGTATTCAGTGGCTACCTCATTGCACTGGCGCTGCTGGTCTGGGGGGCCATCCAGATCGCCGGTCCCACCCGGGCGGCCCTGCTGCAGGGTGGGGTCGCGGTGGTCATGGCGATCTTCGTCGCCGTCGGAGCGGCGGGTGAGCACAACTCCGACAAGGTGGTCAACTGGCCGGCCGACGTCTCGATCGCTGCGTTGGCCAGGGCCGTCGTGCAGCTGCCCACCGAGACGCCGGTGGCGTTGGCCAACCAGGTGGCGTCAGGACGGGCGGTCATCCTGACGGGCGCCGACGGCGTCGCGGTCGGCCTGATGGACGACCGCCAGGCCATCGAACTGGCAGCGACCAGGCCGCAGTCACCGGCGACGATGGCTGCGTCGCCGATCACGCCCGAGATGGTGATCCTGGTCCACGACGATCCGGCCGAGATCGTCGCGCGGGTCAGATCCGTTGCGGCGCAACAATTCCTACTCGTCGATGAGGACGGGCGTCCGGCCGGGGTTGTGCGCAGCGAAGACATCGCCCGGATACTGACCGGGCGGCGTCACGGATGACCGTGTCCCGCAGCAGTTCGGCAATCGTGAAGGAGCGCAGTGAGCAGGGATTTCCACGAAGGGGACCGGGTGCAGTTGACCGATCCCAAGGGCCGTAAATACACGATGGTGCTGGCGCCCGGCGCCACGTTCCACACCCATCGCGGAGCACTTGAGCACGACGCGCTCATCGGTCAGCCGGAGGGCTCGGTGATCACCTCAGCCGGCAAGACGGAGTACCTCGCATTGCGACCGCTGCTCACCGACTACGTGCTGTCCATGCCCAGGGGCGCGGCCGTCATCTACCCCAAGGATGCGGCGCAGATCGTGCACTGGGGTGACATCTTCCCGGGCGCAAGGGTGCTGGAGGCGGGGGCCGGCTCCGGGGCGCTGACCTGCTCGCTGCTGCGCGCCGTCGGACACGAGGGTTCGGTGCTCTCGTACGAGGTCAGGCAGGACCACGCCGACCACGCGATCAAGAACGTCGATACCTTCTTCGGCACGCGGCCCGCCAACTGGGAGCTGCGGGTGGCCGACATGGCCGAGCACTCCGGCGAGGTCGACCGGATCGTGCTGGACATGCTCGAGCCGTGGTCGATGATCGACACCGTCGCCGCGTCGCTGGTTCCGGGTGGTGTGCTCATGGTCTATGTCGCGACGACGACCCAGCTGTCGAAGGTGGCCGAGCTGCTACGCGACCACGGTGGGTTCACCGAGCCGGAGGCGTGGGAGTCCATCCACCGCGGTTGGCACGTCGTGGGACTCTCGGTCCGTCCGGAGCACCGCATGCAGGGGCACACCGCGTTCCTGCTGAAGACCAGACGGATGGCCCCCGGCTTCACCGCGCCGCGTCCGCAACGCCGACCGGTCAGCACCCGCTGACGGCCGTCAGTACGAGCAGATCTTCCAGGTGCCGTCCTCGACGAGCATCTGGAACGTCACCGTTGTCGTCTTGGAGTCGGCGGTGGCGGACATCTTGATGGTTGCCCGTTGCCCGCTGATGATGGGAAGTCCGGCGAGGCCGAGGTGGCTGACGGCGTCCAGTTGGCTCTGCGTCGTCTGCGCAGCCGCGGACCGGCACACTACGGCCAGCACGCGGGTGAGGTCCTTGCGGTTGACAGCGTCCGCGAACTGGGCCGCCGTAGAGTAGGCCGCCTTCTGATCGGTGCCGGTATACCCTCCGCCGACAGGTGGATCGGTGGTGGTCGTAGTCGTGCGCGTGTCCGTGGTGGGCGCACCGGTGGTGCGGGTGTCGGTGGTGGGGTTGTCGGTGGTGGGGTCGTTCGACGTGGTGGGGTTGTCGGTGGTGGGGTCGCCCGACGTGGTGGGGTTGTCGGTGGTGGGGTCGCCCGACGTGGTGGGGTTGTCGGTGGTGGGGTCGCCCGACGTGGTGGGGTTGTCGCTGGTCGTGGGTGCATCGGTGGTGGGCGCTTCGGTGGTCTGCCCGGAGGGCGCCGGGAACGGGCGTACCCCGGCGGTGCTGGACGCGGCGCTCGTCGGCACGGTCGGCGTGTTGATGCCCGGGCCGGCCGTGGTGGAATCATTGCGGTTCACCAGGATCAAGGTGGCGGTGACAGCGACGGCGATCACCACGACGACGGCCGCGATCACCCCGATGGTCTTCCTGGTGTTCGTCGGTGGTGCAGGCGGCGGGTAGCCGGGCTGGTTGTACTGGCTCGGGGCGTACTGACCTGCGTGGTAGGGCGGCTGCCCGTAGGGCGGCTGGCCTTGCTGCGGCTGTCCGTACTGCGGATGTCCCAGCGGAGGCTGACCCGGTGCGTGGCCCTGGCCCCACGGCGGCTGTCCCGGTGCCTGGCCGTAGCCCGGCTGGCCCTGGCCAGCACCCGGCTGGGCCTGGCCGTAGCCCGGTTGCACCTGCGTCGGCGGACCGTAGGGATCGTTCCCGGAGGGCTGACTGCCGTAGGGGTTCTGGTTGCGGGGGTCGGGCTCATGTCCACCCTGGTCCCCGTACTGCGCCCATGGTCCGCTCATCGTCGTCATTCCCATCTGTCAAAAGGTGCGTGCGAGTTCGTCATCCGCCGGGGTGTGACGCCCACTATCGTGCTCCGGTTCCGTCCTGGCGCCTCGCCGCGTAGGCCAGGTTGCCTCTCGTTCCACCCAGCGAGCCGACCGGGCAGAGCCATCGCGTGACGGCGCGACCCGTGGTTGGAACGTGATCGCCACGGTCGCGGCCGAGGGCGCAGGTAGGGTTGAAGCATCTACAAGCCCACGGCTGACGGGAGGGCGATGTGACGGACGAGAACATCACCAGCAGTGAGGGCGGTGCGGACGGAACGACGTCCGGGCCGGAACACGGCTACGTACAGAGCCCAGCCGCGTTGAGCGCCCAGATCCGGGTGCTGAACGACGAGATCTCCCAGCTCCGCCGACGTCTGGCGGTCGCTCCGATGGACACCAGGCCGCTCGAGCGACAGCTCTCGGAGTCCATGACGCGGATCAACGGACTGAACGAACGCAACGAGAAGTTGGTGCTCACGCTGCGCGAGGCGCGCGGTCAGCTCCTGCAGCTCAAGGAAGAGGTCGACCGTCTGGCCCAGCCGCCCAGCGGTTACGGCGTCTACCTCGGTGCCGGTCCGGAGGGCACGGTCGAGGTCTTCACGGGCGGCCGGAAGATGCGACTCACCGTCTCCCCGTCCATCGACGTCCCCGGGCTCAAGCAGGGCCAGCAGGTCCGTCTGAACGAGGCGCTGACCGTGGTCGAGGGCGGCGCCTTCGAGCTTGTCGGCGAGGTCTGCTCGCTCAGAGAGCTCCTGGACGGCGACCGGGCGCTCGTCGTCGGCCATGCCGACGAGGAGCGGGTGGTGCACCTGGCGTCCCCGCTGATGGACCTGCCGCTGAAGCCGGGTGACTCCCTGCTGGTCGACTCCAAAGCCGGATACGCCTACGAGCGCGTGCCCAAGGCCGAGGTCGAGGACCTGGTCCTGGAAGAGGTGCCGGACGTCGAGTACAGCGACATCGGTGGCCTCACCCGCCAGATCGAGCAGATCCGCGACGCCGTCGAGTTGCCGTTCCTGCACGCTGAACTATTCCGCGAGTTTCAGCTGCGTCCGCCGAAGGGTGTGCTGCTCTACGGCCCTCCCGGCTGCGGCAAGACGTTGATCGCCAAGGCGGTCGCGAACTCGCTGGCGAAAAAGGTTGCGGCTGCCCGTGGCGTCGAGCACGTGACCAGCTACTTCCTGAACATCAAGGGCCCGGAGCTGCTGAACAAGTACGTCGGCGAGACCGAGCGCACCATCCGGCTGATCTTCCAGCGTGCCCGGGAGAAAGCCTCCGACGGCACCCCCGTGATCGTGTTCTTCGACGAGATGGACTCGGTGTTCCGCACCCGCGGCACCGGCGTCTCCTCCGACGTCGAGACGACCATCGTGCCGCAGCTGCTCAGCGAGATCGACGGTGTCGAGGGCCTCGAGAACGTCATCGTGATCGGTGCGTCCAACCGCGAGGACATGATCGATCCGGCCATCCTGCGCCCTGGTCGACTGGACGTGAAGATCAAGATCGAGCGGCCGGACGCCGAATCGGCGACCGACATCTTCGCCAAGTACCTGGTGCCGGCGCTGCCGATCCACCCGGACGACCTGGCCGAGTTCGGTGGAGATCGTCAGGCGACCATCACCGCGATGATCCAGCACACCGTCGAGCGGATGTACGCGGAAACGGATGAGAACCGTTTCCTGGAGGTCACCTACGCCAACGGTGACAAGGAAGTCCTCTACTTCAAGGACTTCAACTCCGGCGCGATGATCCAGAACATCGTCGACCGTGCGAAGAAGTCGGCGATCAAGGAGCGATTGGAGAAGCGTGGTGCCATCGGATCCGGTGGACTTCGCGTGACGAACCTGCTCGACGCCATCGTCGACGAATTCGCCGAGAACGAGGATCTGCCCAACACCACCAACCCGGACGACTGGGCCCGCATCTCGGGCAAGAAGGGGGAGCGGATCGTGTACATCCGCACCCTGGTCTCCGGCAAGCTGTCCGAGGGTTCGCGTGCGATCGATACCGCCTCCAACACGGGGCAGTACCTGTAGCGCAGGGCAATCAGAGCCGCTGATCGTCATCGCGAAGGCCGGAATCCCTGCGGAAGCATGGGTTTCGGCCTTCGTTCGTCGCTCGGGCCCCACATCAACCCGATTGGTGAATGTCGTCATCAGTTCGGATGAAGCCAGCGGACCGAATTTCGTAACGGCTCTCGCTCATGGCCGATGACCAGCGCTTTACCTTGTGACCAACGGGCATCGGTGGAGAGTTCCCCACTCGATCGTGTCGGCAAACGGAGCCAGCGTCACCGAAGATGTGCGGATCCTGCCTGAAATCGGCCGGATAGGCCCCGTCCGCTCCGGTCCAGTCTTGACGCCACCGCCGGAAAAGGATATCCAAAGGTCCCGATGTCCGCCGTCGACCGATTGGGTTCGAAAGGTTGCGGCGTGAATATCACCCTTCAACGACCGTTGGTCAATCCAGGAGCAGCGCACGTATGAGCATCACGTCCTTCAAACGATCGAGCCTTGCGGTGGCCGTCGCGGTGTCCCTCGGTCTGGGTCTGACTCCGGTCGCCTCTGCTGCTGCCCTTCCATCAGCCACGAGCGGCAGTGCAGCGAGTCGGGCCGTCGTGGCCAAGCCGACGATCACCGGGCAACCCGCATCGCCCACCGTCGTCACCGGAAACGCCGTTCGGTTCTCCGTGCGGGCGACCGGCGCCGGCCTCACCTATCGGTGGGAGGAGAGTCTGGCCGGCCACCCCTGGGCGACGATTCCGAACGCCAAGGCCGCCGACCTCTACGTCGCCGCGGTTCCGGGACGGAACAAAGCGCACTATCGGGCCATCGTCGCCAATACGGGTGGTCAGGTCTATTCCCATGCCGCGATGCTGACGGTTGTGGTTCCGCGAGCGTCCATCTCGGCGCAACCCGTCAACGTGCGAGTGGTATCCGGCCAGCTGGCCACCTTCTCCGTCAAGGCCACAGGTCTATCGCTCGGGTATCGCTGGCAGGGCAAGGTTCCCGGCAAGGACTGGGGATACATCGCTGGCGCCACCAAGAGTTCCTACAGCGTGCGGGCCATCGTCGCGCGGAACGGCTACCAGTTTCGCGCGGTGATCAACAACCCGGGTGGACAGGTGAACTCGGGGGTCGCCGGACTTGGCGTCGACCCCACCCGCGCTGATCCCTACCGCGCCAATGTCGCCTCGTACCTGACGAAGTGGGGTGTGGTGGTGCGGCCGACCAACACCGATGCGGCTGCGGAGGTCAAGACAGATAAGCTCGGCCCGCCTCCACTCGCCGGTAATCGGTACGTGGCCGCCTTCGTCGATGTGCGGTATCTGGGGGCCGGCTCCACAGCGCCCTACGTGGGCTTGGATGTCGAGTTCATCGGTGGGGACGGACGGACCTACACGGATACGAACAGGCTGTACTGGAACAACAGCATCTACTCCATCGATCCGCTGTACTACGGCGCGACCGCAGAATTCGCGACAATCGTCGAGGTTCCGGCAGCGGCTGTGGCCGGTGGACGGTGGCGGATCGATGACACCACTGACTACTCCAACATCCGGACGACCTGGTACGGCCTGAGCTGACCGTCGTGCCCAGGTAGCCAGAATGCAGGTGCGGCCGCGACTTCTGCTTGCGGCCGCACACTGGGCGCCTGCCGAGATTGGCCCATGGTGGGGTCGCGCCCGAGGCCGAGGGGCTCCCTCTCCAGTCGATACGGCCTCCAACGCGGGGCAACATCTCTAGACTCTGCAGACCATGGATCCAGTGGTCGGCATCGGCGCTCGTGAGCCTCGCCGACCCTGGAAAGGCCGATGACCAGTCCGGGGGACGGGCCGGTGGGCAGCGACCCGACCGGTCCGTTCGCCCCTGATTTTTCGGCCCCCGTCCCACACGGTGTGTTTCCAGCGGTGCCCGGTGTGCGGCTGGACGCGCAGATCGGTCGTGGCGGCTACGCCACCGTGTATCGGGCACGGCAGCTGTCGGTCGACCGGGACGTGGCCGTCAAGGTCGACGACCGTCGGCTGCTCCAGGACCGGGACAAGCGTCGGTTCACCCGCGAGATCGTGGCGGCCGGCTCCGTCTCGGCGCACCCGCACATCGTCACCGTGTACGACGGCGGCACCACCGCCGACGACCATCCATATCTGGTCATGGAGCTCTACCCGGGCGGGTCCTACAGCGACCGGATGAAGCAGACCGGCCCGGTCGCGCCGGCGGAGGTCCTGGCCGTCGGGGTCGGGATCTCGGATGCTCTGGCCATCGCCCATGCCGACGGCATCCTCCATCGGGACGTCAAACCGGGCAACATCCTGATCTCCCGGTACGGGTCGCCGGCCCTTGCCGACTTCGGGCTCGCTGCGCTGCCGCGGGCCGCGGAGGGCTTCTCGGTGACCATGGAGTCGTTGACGCCGTCCTACGCGCCGCCCGAAGCCTTCAGCGGTGCGGAGCCGACCGCGGCGATGGACGTCTACTCGCTGGGTGCGACGCTGTACGCGCTCCTGCTCGGACGGGCTCCGCGGAGCGACAAGTCCGGCACTGCACCGCCTCTCGCGCGGCTGCTGTTCATGCTCAACGAGCCGCTGCCGTACCCGGACGTCGAGGGCGCCGAGGCCCTGATGCCGGCGATCTGGCGGGCCACCATGTTCGAGCCGTCCCAGCGGTATCGGTCGGCGGCCGACATGCACGATGCGTTGACGGCGGTCAGGGTCGGTGCCTCGCCGGGCCTGTTCCGGCCGGTGCCGCCCACGGAGACGCCCAGCGGGTCGACGGCAACCGGGCCGACGTCAACCGGGCCGACGGCAACCGGGTCGACGCAACCCGGCCCACCGACCGGGCCCTCGATCTCCGGCCCGACCCGGCCCGGACAGACGCCGCAGGGCCAGACCTTCTCGGGCCTGCCGATCGCGTCCGGTCGCCACTCGGCGTCGTCTCCCGACGAGACCTCCGACTCGGGACCGTTTGCCTTGTTCGGACGCCCGGACCCCAGCGGCACCCCCACGGGATCACAGGTGCGCCGGTCAGGGTTGCCGCCGGGCAAGGCACGCGAGCGGTCCGGTCGTCAGTGGTGGTGGGTGGGAGCAGCCGCTGCGGTGGTGGCCCTGGTCGTCACCGGTCTGATCGTGTTCGGCAATCGCTCGACGACGGGAGGTGTTGCGCAGGCTGGAGTCTCGCTCGGGTCGACGGCAGCACGTTCGTCAGGAAGTCTGGAAACCGATCTCGGTCGGCTGAACCGGACCGCCGCCTCGAAGACCAGCGCGCCGCAGACCACCGGGCCGCAGACGACCGGGCCGCAGACCACCGGGCCGAGCACCACCCCGTCGAAGAAGTCCTCGGTGACGCCGGTGGTCGTCACGACCCCGGCCACTTCCTCGCCGGGCAGCACCACGGAGACGTCGACGTCCACGCCGACGTCGATCATCGGGGTCGTGACCGCACCCAAGGTCGGCAGCTGTTGGTCCGGTCTGGTCAACATCTCCGGGCAGGTCACCTCGGAGGAGGTGGCCTGCGACCAGCCGCACTACTGGGAGGCCTATGCCACCGGCGTGCTGTCACCCCAGACGGCGACGCCCTACGCCAAGGACGCCTACAAGGATCCGGTGGTGCTCCGCACCTGCACCCAGGATGCCTTGAAGGCCTACCTCGGCCCGCAGAGTCACGGCACGTTCAACATCGACCTGCTTCCGCCGAGCGCGGTCGATTTCTCAGCCGGTCACAAGGGCTTCTGGTGTGTGGCCTCGGTTCCCGGCGCGGGTGAGGTCACCGGTTCGCTCAAGAACGGCACCTGACCCGGTCGAAAAATGATGTGTTGCCCTTGTTGATGGATCGGCAGGTCAGGCGTCTGAGTGGGTAGGGGCCGCTGCGGTGCCCGAATCGGGGAGCGAGCGTGAGTTCGACAGTGGAGCCGGTGCAGATGCACGACGTCGAGGCGGATGACGGGCTCGACGACCGCACGTATGTGATCAAGCTGTTCGATCAGCACTACCTGGCCCTGGTGCGGTTGGCGGTTCACCTGGTCGACGACCAGGAAACCGCCGAGGATGTGGTTCAGGATGTCTACGCGTCCCTGGGAAACCGGCGGCCGAACGATCCGGCCAGCTACCTTCGCTGGGCGGTCGTCAACCGATCCCGGTCCGCCCTCCGCCGACGTCGGACGGCGCGACGGACGCCGGCTTTCCAGGTCGCCGACGCAGAACCGGCCGATGGGCCGGCCCTGCGCCGCGAGCAGCAGCTGGCAGTGTTGGCGGTCATCGCCCAACTACCACGGCGCCAGCGCGAGATCGTGGTCCTTCGGTACTACCAGGACCTGTCAGTCCCCGAGGTTGCCGCCGTCCTGCGGATCACTCCCGGCGCGGTCTCCTCGTCGCTGCTGCGTGCCCACACCACTCTGACCCGACTGCTGGGGGAAATCTGATGGACCTCGACCCGAAACTGGAGTCCTCGCTGCGCGCCTCGCTTGCAGCCCGCAGCGCCGAGGTCACCCCCGAATCACTGACAGAGCCAAACCTTCGGCCTGTTTCCCGCCGATCGATCAGGCCCTTTCTGTTCGCTGCGGCGTCGGTCGTGTTGGTGGTACTGATCGCCGTAGGTGGACGGTGGGCGCTGGCGCCGAGTTCGATCCGTTCTGCCACACCGCCCCCGGTTCCCGGTGCGAGCTACGTCGGCAGCAAGTTCCGGCTCACAGCGGTGGAGAACGGCGGAAAGAAGTGGTCGATCCCGGTGTTTCTCAGCGTGACGGTGGAATTCACCGGATCACGCGAGATCGTGACCAACGACAGCGTCAACGTCCACAGCGGAACCTTCAGCCCGACAGCAGATGGCTTCGTCACCCACGATGTTGTCGGCACATTGGTCGATTCCAGCGGCGGCGACTCTGCCCAGGGAGCGGCCGTCAAAGCGATCGGTGCGCTCGCTCTCGGTCCTGCCGACGGATCGGGAGGGTTCGGCCCGGCCACCGTCCAGGCGCAGACCGCTGGAGATCTGTTGGTGCTGAAAGCATCTGGCTATACCCTGTCGCTGGTCCGGACCGGTCCGGCTCGTGCCGGGATCTCGACTGGTTCCACGGTCGAGACGACCGCATCCTCGGTCGATCAGTGCTCGCTCCCGCTTGCCCAGCGCACCGGCGGGTGGACCTGCTACGGCACCCCCGGGAACGTGGCGCCGACCACCTACGGCCCGGTGACCGCCTGGATCGGACCGGTGTGGCATTTGGTCCTCGTGGTCCACGATGGGAAGAGCCAGACCATTCCCGCATCGTTCGGTGCGACCATCCGGTTCACCGCCGACCACGACGTCCTGATCGACGACGGAGTCAATCAGGCCTACGGCGGCTTCCTTTCCGCTCCCCATGGGTTCACCTGGGACCCGCGGGCACCGAGGGGACAGTCGCAGGCCGCCTCCAACAGTTCGAGTGACGTTCTGCTCGCCTCCACGACCGCATTCCAGGCAGTGTTGATCCCGCCCGCTCCCGCCGATCCGCCGAAAGCTGAGGGACTGGTCCAGATGTCCGGCAACGCAGGGCGATTGGTGGTGACCGTAACCGGCTTCGAACTGACCTTCGCCCGTTGACTCCAGAGCATCGGGTTCAGACCAGGAAACCCAGTGGGGCGGCGGTGTTTCCGACGATCGGCTGCGGGTCGGTGCGGACCACCTTGGTCAGGAGTTCGGAGTAGACCGTCCGGAAGTCGACGTTCACCTTGAGGTCGGCGTCGACCAGATCGGTGAGACTGGGCTGCTCGCCGTAGAAGCCGCCCCTGACCGGGGTGCCGGCGACGAACATCGGACCCGCCGTGCCATGGTCGGTCCCGTTCGAGGCGTTGGCTCCCACCCGCCTCCCGAACTCGGAGTAGGCCATCACCACCACGTCCTTGCCGCGGGCATCGGACTTCATCGTGGTCAGGAATCCGGAGAGTGCGGTGTCGAGCAGGCCGAGTTGGGTTTGCTGGGTGCCCTTCTCGTCGGCGTGGGTGTCGAACCCGCCGAGGCTGACGGTGTAGACCGTCGTCGGTACACCGGCTTTGATGCACCGCGCCACCATGTCGAACTGGGTGGCCAGCCCGGATTGGCCACCGGCGGACCCGGCGGCCGACTCCTCGTCCGCGACATCGGCGGTGCCGTCGACGATGCCGGTGAAGGTGGCGTCGACCTTGCGTTCCGAGCAGTAGGAAGCGGCCACCATGGCCTGGAACGGGGTGTCGGCGGTATCCGTCCGGCCCAGTCCGGTGAAGGCGGTGCCGAGCGCGGCCGGTAGCTTCGTCGACTTTCCGAGCGGCAGTGCCGCCGCCGCGCCCTTGGCGCCGACCGCCAGCGGCGGCAGCACGGAGCCGATGTTGACGGCCCTGGTCGGGTCGTCACCGGACAGATCGAGCCAGCGCCCGATCCACCCGGTGGTGACCGGGGCGCTCGGCGAGGCCGTCTGCCAGATGTCCATCGACTTGAAATGACTGTGGTCGGGGTTCGGGTAGCCGACCCCGCGGACGATGGCCAACTCCTTGTTCGACCAGAGCGCGGCCATTCCCTTCATCGCGGGGTTGAGGCCGAGACCATCACCGAGCTGGTGGATCTCGGACTCGTTGTAGGCGAAGTCCGGGCGGGCCTTCAGATACGCCGGATCGGCATACGGAATCACCGCGCCCAGACCGTCGTTGCCGCCGTAGAGGGTGACGATGACGAGGATCGGCGTGCCGGTCGCGAGCGGTGCAGCGACGGCCTTGGCCTGCAGCTGCGGCCAGCTGACGTAGCCGGCGGCCACCGCGGCAGCAGCCACCCCGGCCGTTCCGGATGCCACGAGAAACCGGCGTCTGGTGACGATGTTCATACTGACCACCTCGAAGATGTTGTGGGGGAGAAGATTTCGGGTCTGCGACTAGTGGGTCAGGTATTCGGGGGTGTTCAGGGCGATCGTCACCAGCTGGACCGGATTCGAGGCGGCGGTCTTGAGGACGGCCACCGATCGCGGTGTCCAGGAGGGCACCCCGAGCAGGTGGGCGGTGGCCTCCAACCGGTTTGCCACCGCGGCGGAACTGACCGAATCCAGGTTCGCCTTCTTCGCCAGCCCCGCTGCCGTTGTCATCCGCAGGTCGGCGGCAGCGGTGGAGAGCCAGGCAGCGCCGGTCGGCCAGCCGCTGACATTCGGTGGGGCGAAGGGGATCTGCCCGAGACCCCGCAACACGGTCAGCAGCTTCGACGCGGCCGCCTGATCGGGAACCGGCACCTGCAACGCACGAACCGCCCCGATCAACCATTCCACCGGCGCGACCACCTTCGTGCCGGCCGCCGCGGTGAAGTCGGCGGACCCGAGCATGGTGGACAGCAACCCGGTGAGGCTCCGGGCTGTGCCGTAGCCGGCGACCATGGCCTTGACGACGGCAAGTGTCGGGGCGTGGTCGGAGACCAGCTGCCCGTACATCCGGGTGGCGAGGAAGGCGGCCGAGGCGGGGCGGGCCAGGATCGCGTCGCAGTAACCGACGTCGTCGAGGTTGCCGGCGACGCCGAGCATGGTCTTCGTGCCGTCGTCGTGCAGCTTGGGCCGGAGCGCGGTGCTGCCGTCCGGATTGATCCGCCAGCCGGTCAGCGCCCTGGCGCCCTCCCGCACGTCCTGCTCGGTGTAGCCGTCGCCGTGTCCGAGTGCGAACAGCTCCATGAATTCGCGGGACAGGTTCTCGTTCGGAGCGCCGACGGTGTTCTTCTGTCCGTCGAGCCAGTCGAGCATGGCAGCGTCGGTGAGCATGGCCAGGGCCAGCTGGCGGAAATCGCCCCGCCCCATGGTGCGGAGCTTCTGGTTCTGCGCCAGCAGGGCGGGGGCGTTGCGCACCTTCGTCGCCGAGGTGGCGAAGTGGTTGTGCCAGGTGAAGGTGAGCTTCTCGCCGAAGGGCTGCTCGACGGCGACCATGCGGCGGACCCACCACCCGGTGAGGTACTGCACCTGCCCGCGGAGCTGCTTGTTGCGGGCCTTCCTGGCCTCGAGGCCGGCACTCTTCGCCACCTTGTCGACCGCCGCGAAGGTCGGCAGCGGCGTCGGGAGGGCACCGGAATCCTTCTGAGGGTCCGCGGCCAGGATCATCGCCAGGTAGCGGCCGGTGCCCATGGCGGCGACCGCGTCGATCTCGGCGCCGGTGGCGCCGAAACCGGTCCGCCTGACCAACCGGGCGGCAGCGGCCCAGGCGCTCGGTTCGACTGGAGAGCTCGGTGAGGTGATCACAGCCATCACCCTGCGCCGTCAATGTTCAGAACAGGTCAAGGCACCACCTCGACCTGGTTCGGGATCGGGCCGTCGGTGGCGCCCACTAGATTCGATCCCATGACAGTGCGCCGCATCATGGGGACCGAAGTCGAGTACGGGATCTCCGTCCCGGGTGAGCCAGGGGTCAACCCGGTGATCTCCTCCACCCAGATCGTGCTGGCCTACGCCGCCTCGGTGGCAGCCCCGCGGGCCCGGCGCCCACGCTGGGACTACGAGGTCGAGTCGCCGTTGCGCGATGCCCGCGGGTACGACCTGTCGGCTCTCTTCGGCGGTTCAGACCCCGACATCGACGACATCGGCGCGGCGAACGTGATCCTGTCCGACGGCGCACGCCTGTACGTCGACCACGCCCACCCGGAGTTCTCCGGGCCCGAGGTCACCAATCCGCTCGACGGGGTGCTGTTCGACAAGGCAGGGGAGCGGGTGATGGAGGCGGCGGCCATGCTGGCCGCCTCGGTCCCGGGCGCGAAGCCGGTGCAGCTGTACAAGAACAACACCGACGGCAAGGGCGCCTCCTATGGCACCCACGAGAACTATCTCTGCCGACGGGACACGCCGTTCCCCTCGATCATCGCCGGGTTGCTGCCGTTCTTCGCGTCCCGGCAGGTCTTCGCGGGCGCGGGTCGGGTGGGGATCGGGCCTGCCGGCGCCACCCCCGGGTTCCAGCTGGCCCAGCGCAGCGACTACATCGAGGTCGAGGTCGGTCTGGAGACGACGCTCAAGCGCGGCCTGATCAACACCAGGGACGAACCGCATGCCGACGCCGACCGGTACCGGCGGCTGCACGTGATCATCGGTGACGCCAACCTCGCCGAGACGGCGATCTACCTCAAGCTCGGTACCACGGCCCTGGTCCTGTCGATGATCGAGGCCGGCTGGCCGATGCCCCTGGAGCTCGAGCACTCGGTCTCCGCGGTGCACCAGATCTCCCACGACCCGACGCTGAAGACCACGGTCAAGCTGGCCGACGGTCGTTCCTTCACCGGTGTCGACGTCCAACGCGCCTACCTGGACGCGGCCCGGGCCTTCGTCCTGGAGACCTATGGCGACGACGTCGACGCCGAGACGGCCGACGTGCTGGCCACGTGGGGTGACGTGCTCGACAAACTCGAGGACGACCCGATGCGGCTCGCCGACACCCTGGACTGGCCGGCGAAACTGCGGCTGCTGGAGGGATTCCGGAGCCGGGACGGGCTGGCCTGGGGCGCCCCCCGGCTGGCGCTGGTCGACCTCCAGTACGCCGATGTCCGGATGGATCGCGGGCTGTACAACCGGCTCGCATCCCGAGGCGCCATCAAGCGGCTCGTCACCGACGACGCCATCCTGCGCGCGATGACCGAACCGCCGGAGGACACCAGGGCCTACTTCCGCGGACGGTGCGTCGCCCAGTACCCGGACCGGCTGGCCGCGGCTTCGTGGGACTCGGTGATCTTCGACGTCGGGCGGGAGTCGCTCGTCCGCATCCCGACCATGGATCCACTGCGCGGGACCAAGGCCCACGTGGGGGCGCTGCTCGACGCCGCCGCCGACGCGGGCGAGCTGGTGGACGCCCTGACGAAACGCGCCTGACGCGGGGTGATCGGGTCGTATCCGCCGGGTCGCCCTCCGTTGTCGGGGTGGCTGGGTAAAGTCGGACACAGCGTCACGCGGGAACCAGGAGGGTAGAACCTCCGGGACACCGGGAACCTGCAACAGATGTCGGCGAGCGGCGCAGCGATGGGAGATCGAGATGGCACAGGAGCAGACCACCCGGCAGGGCGGCGGCGACGGCGACGACGGTGAGGCCGCGGCGGATTCGGCCGGCCAGGAACGTCGGGAGAAGCTGGCCGCCGAGACCGACGACATCCTCGACGAGATCGACGGCGTGCTCGAGTCCAACGCGGAGGACTTCGTCCGTTCGTACGTGCAGAAGGGCGGGCAGTGAGAACGTCCGATTCGTCGTCGAATTGGCCGATCACCGCGGTGCCGGCGGCGTACCTGACGCCCGGGCCGGGGTCGTTCACAGAGTTCCTCGCCAGGGCCGAACCGCACCTGCTGCCGGGAAACCGTCAGCACCCGGTGGCCGAGCAGATCCCCCACGGCACCACCATCGTTGCTCCGACCTGCGCTGACGGCGTGATCCTGGCGGGTGATCGGCGGGCCACCATGGGAAACCTGATCGCGCAGCGCGACATCGAGAAGGTGTTCGTCGCCGACTCCCACTCCGCGATCGGCATCGCCGGCACCGCCGGGCTTGCCATCGAGATGGTGCGGCTCTTCAAGCTCGAACTCGAGCACTACGAGAAGATCGAGGGTGTCCGGCTGTCGTTGGACGGCAAGGCCAACCGCCTGTCGTCGATGATCAGGGGCAACCTCGGTGCCGCCATGCAGGGCCTGGCCGTGATTCCGCTGTTCGCCGGGTTCGACATCGACCGCCTCCCCGCCGCCGAGGCCGGCCGGATCTTCTCCTACGACATCACCGGCGGCCGGTACGAGGAACACGACTACTTCGCCGTGGGGTCCGGTTCGATGTTCGCTCGGTCGGCGTTGAAGAAGCGGTTCGACCGTGGCTCGTCACTGCCAGGCGCGGTGCGCGCCGCCGTCGAGGCGTTGTACGACGCCGCCGATGACGACAGCGCCACCGGCGGCCCCGATCTCACCCGCAGGATCTATCCCGTCGTGGTCACCGTCACCGCGACCGGCTCCCGTCGGCTCGCCGACACAGAAGTCGGCCCCGTCGTCGAAGAGGTCGTCGCCGGCCGGATGGTGAACCCCGGAGGCTGACCCGCGCGTCCCCGGACCACCGGACCAACCGGAACCAGCAGCCACCGATCCCAGGAGCAACCCGCACCGTGACAATGCCCGTCTACGCCTCGCCCGAACAGTTCATGCGGGACCGCTCCGAGTTCGCCCGCAAGGGCATCGGACGTGGTCGGAGCGTGGTCGTGACGACGTATTCGGGCGGGGTGCTGTTCGTCGCGGAGAACCACTCGCCGACGTTGCACAAGGTCAGCGAGATCTACGACCGGATCGGGTTGGCCGCCGTCGGCCGCTACAACGAGTTCGAGAACCTCCGGACGGCGGGCATCCGGTTGGCCGACGTCCGCGGCTACTCATACGACCGCCGCGACGTCACCGCCCGTTGGCTGGCCAACGCCTACGCGCAGACCCTCGGGTCGATCTTCTCCGAGCAGCAGAAGCCCTACGAGGTCGAGTTGTGCGTGGCCGAGGTCGCCAGGTCCGTTGGCGAACCGGTGCCAGCCCCCGGCGAGACCAGGCTGGGCGCACCGGGTCAGCGCGACCAGCTGTACCGGATCTCCTACGACGGCTCGATCATGGAGGAGACCCGCTACATCGTGATGGGCGGCGCCACCGAGCCGGTGGCCGCAGCGATGGAGACGCAGTTCGCCGTCGGGTGGGATCTCGCCGCAGCGCTGGCTGCCGCCGTCGGTTCGCTCGGAGCCGGCGGCGAGGGCGCCCCGCGCACGCTCGATTCGACCCAGCTCGAGGTCGCGGTGCTGGAACGTACGGTGCCGGACCGCACGTTCCGTCGGCTGGAACGCGAGGTACTGGACGAGTTGCTGGTCCCGGCGGGCGCTGCGGCTGACGAATCCGAGATGGCTCAATCCGGGACGACAGAATCCGGGACTGCTGAATCAGGGACGGCTGGGGCCGAGACTGCCGCGGCCGGGACTGCTGAATCCGGGACGACTGGGGCAGGGACGGCTGGGGCAGGGACGGCTGGGGCCGAGACCGTCGAGCCGCAGCCGGCCGCCGGGGAAGCAGCGAAATCTGGTGCAGCCGAGGGTGAACAGCCCGAGCCGGGGTACTGATCGCCGCAGTGGTATCTACGCCGGTCGCCGGTCGCGGTATCACTGCCCCCGGCAGTCCCTCCTTCGAAGATGTTCGTGACGACACCCCGGCGTTCGCACCTTCCGCACCTGGCGACAGTGCTCGAACGTTGGCAGGGCAGCACGACCGAACACGGGACCTCGACGTCCGGGCGTCATTACGGAAGGTCGACGGCCTATCGCAGCGAAGGCCTGATCGTGCTCGCCGCTGATGCGGACGCCCGGGAACGGGTGAGGTCGGCGATCGACGAGGTACTCGCCGTCGACCACTGGACCGCCGAGCACCAGCCGTCGGAGCACCGGTCGTCGTTCTCCCGCCTGGTACCGGGCGAAGCGTCGATCGTTCCGGTCGATCCCTGGACGGTGGTCGATCGGCTCCGGTCCCATCCCGACCCGCAGGTCGCGGCGGGCGTCGCCCTCGATCACTTGATGACGACGGCGGAACAGTTGGGCGGCAACCCGTTTGCGATCGGCCACGGGAGGCCCGGACTCGACCACTACGGCGATTCCGGTTACGCCGGACGAGGTCCCGTCAACTTCGTGATCCCGGCTCCGGTCCCCGGCCCGGCCGGGCGTCGGCCGCGGGTGGTGGTCCTGGACACCGGGATCGGCGACCACCCGTGGTTCAGGGAGCGTCCGGTGCAGACCACCATCACCCTGGGCGACGGCAGCACCGTCGGGCCGGAGATCGACCCGCAATCGATCAGGGGCATCGACGCCGACGGCAGCGGGGCGGTCGCGAACACCCTGCTCGGAACCCTCGCAAGCCACTCCGGGCACGGGACCTTCATCGCCGGGCTGCTACGGCAGGCTTGCCCGGAGGCCGACATCGTGGCGCTGGCCGTCATGGGCGCCGACGGCATCGTGGCCGAATCCACGCTGACCGACGCGCTGCGAACGATCGCCCGGCGGCAGGTCGAGCAGCCCGGATGGGCCGATGCCCTCGTGCTGTCCCTTGGTTACTACACCGAGACCGACGCGGACCTGGTCTACAACACCGGTCTGCGGCAGATCCTGCTGGAACTCGGCCGGCTCGGCGTCGCGGTGTTCTGCGCAGCGGGTAACGACGCCTCGACCCGCCCGTCCTATCCGGCCGCCTTCGCCGTCGATCCGGCGTTCGCCGCCCCGGACGTGATGCCGTTGGTATCGGTGGCGGCCCTCAATCCGGATGGCACCATCGCGCAGTTCTCCAATGACGGTCCCTGGGTGATCGCGGAGGCGCCGGGGGTGAACATGGTGTCCGCGGCACCGATCGGCACCGATGGGTCGGAGCGGGCCGGGACGCGCACGGCCGGCCCACTCGGCCGTGTCCGGGGCGGCATCGATCCGGACGGCTTCGAATCGGGATTCGCCTCCTGGAGCGGGACGTCCTTCGCCGCTCCGGTGCTGGCCGGTGAGTATCTGCGGCGCCTGGCCGAGGCCGGTTTCCCGGCCATCGAGGAGCGCCGCGCTCTGGTGCCGGTCGGCCGCAGCCGGGTCGATCACGCAGTGCGGTAACTTCTGGCCAACAGTAGATGTATCAGGACGGGCGCCGCGGCCTCCTGAGTGCCAGGAGCTGGGACGATCCTGCCCGGCACAGTTTCTGGTTCGTCGCAGTCCTGCGGTTCATCGCGGTCCGAACACCTGATCCGACCATCACGACATCCGAAGCACAACGGAGGCCCCAGTGACCGACCCCGCCGTTCCGTCAGGGGCCCCGGCGTCAGCCGACCCCTTCGACCGGTACGACGCCAGGGTGCTCGATCCGGCCACGGCGGTCCGTCAGCCGGGCGGTCCCGCTCCCACCACCACGGTCTACCGCGGCGACACCCTGCTGGTCACCGGTGCGAGCCGCGCCGACGTGGAACGCCTGAACGCCGTCGTCACAGAGCTGGCGGCGAGGTTTGACCTCACGGCCGTCGAACCAGATGCCTTCACCGAGATCGACATTGACAACACGGACAACGCAGACAGCGCAGCAGGCACCGACGACGCAGGCGGTCGCGAATCCAGGGGTGACGAACGTCGGTTAGGCCGGGATGTATTGGCCCACAACAAGTTGGCCCGCCTGCTCGGGCTGGCCGAGCAGGCCGGAGTGCCACTCGTGGTGCCCGTCCGCTTCCGCTCGTCGCTGGCCGGACCCGCCCCGGCGGTGGACGTCTGGCCGCTCCTGCAGGCGGTCAGGAACCTCGCCGACGCCGAGCTGGACCGGTCAGTCGGACTCGATCACCTGATGTTCGCGGCCGCGAGCATCTCGGGCAACCCGTTCACACGCGGGACCAGCGTCATCGGTGGCAACCCGTTCACGCGGGGGACCAGCGTGATCGGCGGAAACCCGTTCACGAGGGGCACGTCGGCGGGCGTCGACCAGTACCTCCAGGGCGGATCAGGCGGTCACGGTCCGGTGAGCGTGGTCCTCGCCCCCCCGCGACGACACGGCAAGTGTTCGCCGCACGTCGTCGTGATGGACACCGGGGTCGGGGCGCACCCGTGGTTCGTGGCCCAACCCGTCCAACGTCGCCTGCTGCTCAGCAACGGGGACGATGTCGGGCTCGACGTCGATGCCCCGGCGGTGGCCGCGACCGACCCCGAAGCCGCAGGAGCGATTCCGGACGCGCTCACCGGGATGCTCGCCTCGCACGCCGGGCACGGCACCTTCATCACCGGTCTGCTCCGCCAGAGTTGCCCCGACGCCGACATCACCGCGCTCCGGGTGATGGGCGGCGACGGTGTGGTGGCCGAGGACGAGCTGACTACCGCGGTGACCGCACTCGGGGTCCACCTCTCGCAGGAGCCGGGATCGGTGGATGTGCTGGTTCTCTCGCTCGGCTACTACGTGGAGACGGCCGAGGACGTGCACTACACCGCCGGTCTCGAGGTGCTGCTGCTCGACCTGGGCCAGCGCGGGGTAATGACCTTCGCCGCGGCCGGCAACGACTGCACCGACCGGCGTTCCTACCCGGCGGCGTTCGCCGACCACGGCGGGTTCACCGATCCCGGTTGTCTGCCGCTGGTGGCTGTGGCCGCGCTCAACCCGGACTCGTCGGTCGCGCTGTTCTCCAACGACGGCCCCTGGGTCAATGGGGAAGCCGCCGGAGCCAACGTGGTCAGCACAGCGCCGGTTCTCGCTTCGGGTGCCTGGTCAGCGGACACCTCGCTGCGCGGGCCGAACGGTCAGCGCCGCGGAACCATCGATCCGGACCAGTTCCGCGGTGGTTTCGCGACCTGGAGCGGGACCAGTTTCGCGGCCCCGGTGCTGGCCGGGAAGTATCTGGCCAAGCTGGTCGAGGCCGGCTGTCCCGACGACCCGGGTATGCGCCGGGCACTGGCGCCATCACGGGCCATGGGCCGGTGGAAGACGGATTCGCCATGACGACGGAGACGAGAGTGCCGGTGACAGCATCCGAACACGAACCGGGCGATGGCGCCGCACCGGGGGTCGACACACCGTCGCCGTTGCCGGCTCAGCGCCGGCCCGGTGGAGCCCCACGCGACCTCGGCGACCTCGTCACCCAGGCGGCCCTGGCGTTTCAGGACTACCGGCTGGGGGTACCCGGAGGCATCGATCGGTTGGTGCGCCTGGTCAGTCCGCTGCTCTGGCACACCGCGCGACAGTGCGGTCTCTCGACGGCGGAAGCGGAGGACAGCGTGCAGCAGACGTTCCTCGCTCTCGTCCGTCGCGGCGACTCCATCACCGACCCGCTGGCCGTGGTGCGGTGGCTGACGGTCACGCTGCGTCGGCAGGCCTGGCGCGACCGTGCCCTGGTGGCGCAGCGTTCCGGGAACGAGCCTACCGACGAGGACCTGCCCAGCGCCGACTCCGCAGAAGCGACCGCCGTCCTGACCGACGAGCAGCGTCGGCTCTGGGCGCATGTCTCGTCGTTACCGGAGCGGTGTCGCCGCCTCCTGGCCGTGATCGCCTTCGCGCCTCGCCCGGACTACGCGGCGATCGCGAAGGACATGGGTATGCCCGTTGGATCCATCGGCCCCACCAGGGGCCGTTGTCTGGACAAGCTCCGCACACGACTGCAGGGGGAGGAGTGGTCATGAACGATCAGGATCACCGAAAGCCGCTGGATCAAAGGGATCTGGATATCCTAGGAGACCTGGTGGACGTCTACGACCAACTCGACCCCATGCCCGTGATGTTGCCGGAGGTGGTGCTGTTCGGGCTGCAGATCGGTGACCTCGATGCCGAGGTGGCCCGGCTGGTGGACTCGGAACTCAGCCTGGCCGGGGCTTCCGGCACCAGGTCGGTCGAACACGCCAAGCGGGTGACCTTCTCGAGCGAGAACCTGACCGTGATGATCTCGGTGCAGGCCCAACCCGACAACGGCCTCCGGCTCGACGGCTGGGCGGCCCCCGGCGGTCGACTCCACGCGGAACTGCGGACCGACGGAGCGACCATGACGGCCGAGTGCGACGAGACCGGCCGGTTCGTCTTCGAATCGGTGCCTTCCGGATCCGTGCAGTTGGTGCTGCACCCGACGGACGATTCCGACCCGACCATCCGGATCCCGGTGGTGACGCCCGCGCTGCACCTGTGAAACTGGGTCGGTGAGCAGGGACGGCGTCCAGGAATCTACCGGCAACGGAACCGGTCACGTCGACATCCTGCGACCGGCCGTCTCCCTGCTCGAGAAGGCCAGAGCGGCGGGCGATGCCGGCCATCCGTTGTCTGCCCTCCGGTACTGCGAGCGGGCGCTGAAGTCGATCTCCGCGCTGGGAATCGGCTCGTCGGACGTATCGGAGCTGTCCTGCCTGGTGCTCATCACCCAGGCCTACCAGCACTCGGCGCTGGGCGACGTCAAGACGGCGTTGGCCGTGCTGGAACTGGCCGAGCAGCACGATGCGAGCATGCAGGCGGCAATCTGGGGAGCGCGCGCGATGAGTCTGATGCGCAGCGGCGACGACGCAGCTGCGCTGCGGGCATTCGACCACGTCATCGGGGCAGCCGACACCGACCCGAGAGTGCTGTCGGCGGCCCTGCTGAACCGGGGCTGGCTGCACATGGGCGGTGGCCGGCTGTCGCCGGCCAGGTCCGACACGCAGGGCGCTCTCGATGCAGCGACCACGGCCGGCGACAATTGGGGCGCCTTCATGGCCGCCCACAACCTCGGCTACCTCCAGTTCCTGTCGGGTGATCTGCCCGGAGCACTGGAATCGATGGAGTTGGCGCAACGATCGGTCGACGACCCACCGGTAGGGATGCCCGCACTCGACCGCGCCAGGGTTCTGCTGGTGGCTGGGCTGATCCGTGAGGCCTCGGAGTTCAGCCGGCTCGCAGTCGAGGACTTCGACCGGAACAAGGCGTTGAGTGAGCTGCCCGACGCTCTTGCGGTCGCAGCCGAGACCGACCTGCTCCGAGGTGACTGGCGCTCGGCGCTCACCAGGGCCCGTCGTGCCAAGACACTGAATATCAAGCGCGGCAACGATAATGCAGCGATGTTGGCCGAATTGGTGGAGCTCAAGGCCGAAGCCGGGCGTCGATCGGGGGGCCGGTCGCACCGGCCCGCACCGGCAGAGCGGGACGCCCGCCGGGCTGCGGAACTGGCGCACGGTCTGGTGGCCGCCGACCTGTCCACCGACGCGGTCACCGCTCACCTGCTGGCCGCCGAGGCACTGCTGGAGACGGACGACGTCGACGGAGCCAGGACCCAGGCCCAGCACGCCGGCAAGTTGGGGCGTGACGTCCCGATGGGGGTGCGCCTGCACGCACGGCTGGTGTCGGCCAGGCTGGACCTGCGTCAGCAGGACCACGTCCGGGGTTTCGCCCACATCCGCAGGGGGCTGGACGAACTCGCCGACTTCCAGGCCAGGTTCGGCTCCCAGGACATGCAGTCCGGGGCGTCGATCCACGGGGCCGCCCTCGCCCGGCTCGGACTGCGGACGGCGGTCGACAGCGGTTCGGCGGCGTTGATCCTGCAGTGGCTGGAGCGTTCCCGCGCAGTTACCACCCGTCTGCCCGCGGTCCACCCGCCGGCCGACGCCGAGCTCGCCGACACCCTCGGGGAGTTGCGGCTGGCCACCATCGACGCCCGCGCCGCCGCCGTGGCCGGGCATCGGGACGCGGTGCTGGAGCGTCGGGTCGCGGACCTGCGCAATCACGTGCGCTCGAGGTCGTGGACGGTCAGCGGATCGGGCACGGTGCAGCGCCCGCTGACATTGGCTGCGGTGCAACGGTTGCTGGCAGTCGACCCGTCGGATCCCACCGTCGTCGCGCTGCTGCACGGTGACCGGGAGACCCACGTCCTGGTCATCACCGCGCGTCGGGCGGTCCACCGCCCGCTGATCGACTGGCCCAGCCTGCACGCCCGGATCCGGCGCACCTCGGCCGATCTGGATCTGCTCGCCGCGCCCCGGATCCCGACCCCGATGATGGCGGTGGCGCAGCAGTCGCTGGCCGCCGACCTCGCGCACCTGGGTCATCACCTCCTCGAGCCGATCCTGCCGCTGCTGACCGGCGGGCCGGTGATCGTTGCCGCCGTCGGGCCGTTGGCGACCCTGCCCTGGGGCCTGCTCCCGCAGTTCGTCGGGCGTCCGGTGTCGGTGAGTTCCTCGGTGACGGTGGCGATGTCGGCCGGTGGGCGCCCCAGTCGGGCGTACCTCCGCGGGGTGCTCGCGGTGGCCGGCCCCGACGTGCCCGGTGGCGCCGACGAGGCGACCACCATCGCGTCGATGCACCCGGGAGCCGGTCTGCTGGTCGGTGCGGAGGCCACCGGCGAGGCATTGCTCGGTCAGCTCCCGCAAGGGGGTCTGCTGCACATCGCGGCGCACGGGCACCACGAGACGGACAGCCCGCTCTTCTCGTCCGTCCAGCTGATGGACGGACCGCTGTACGGGTACGACATCGCACCGAACCCGACGCTGCCCGACCACGTGGTGCTCTCCAGCTGCGACGTCGGACGCAGCGACGACCGGCCCGGCGGTGAGCCGCTCGGTCTGGCCGCCGCGCTGCTGCGCAGTGGTGTGTCCACGGTGGTCGCCGGGGTCAGCCGGATCTCCGACCAGGTCGCGGCATCGACGATGGTCGTCTATCACGAGCGACTGCTGGCCGGGGATGGACCGGCGGTCGCGCTGGCCGACGCCATCTCGCGCGCCGAGGGAGCACCGGCCCCGCTGACCTGCTTCGGCGCAGGCTCCTGAGCTACCCGTTTGCTGATTGGGCAGCCGCGAGCCCTGCTGCGAACGGGGGCTTGCGCGGGCTGTGAGACTTGATGGGTGAATCCGCATCGTCGGCACACCTCACCCGGCCGTGGTGATCTGTCGGCGACGGACCTGTGGACCATGGCGCGCTCGGCCAGCGATGACGGCAAATGGTCGACGGGTCTCCGGTTGGCGCAACGGGCACTTCAGCGGCTCGACGAGCAGCCAGCCCCTGATCCCGTGCTGCGGGCCCGGATCCTGGTCGCCTACGCGTACAACAGCTCCGAGCTGGGCAACACGGCCAGAGCACGCGACCTGCTGGACGAGGCTGCCACCTGCGAGGAGGTCCTGCCGGCGGTTCGGGTGGCCCGCGGCCTGATCCTCGTCAGGACCGGTCGGCCCGACGCCGCGCTGGAGGATCTGGACGCCGCCGTCGCGCAGCTGCGCGCCTCGCACACACCCGAAGGTCTGGAGGACCTGGCCGGTGCGCTGATCAACCGGGGTCTGCTGCACATCGTGGCGGGCCGTCTGGATCCGGCGGCCGCCGACACGCTGGCCGCCGGAGCGATCGCGCGGGAGCTCCATCGCGGCGACATCACCTTCATGGCACAGCACAACCTGGGGTTCGTCCGCTATCTGGCCGGCGATCTGCCGGCCGCCCTGGCCGCGATGGAGACCGCCGCCGCGGCGTGGCCCCGGGCGGCGCAGGACGGGGTCTCACCGCTGGACCGGGCCAGGGTGCTGGCCTCCGCCGGGCTGGTCGAGGCAGCCGGCGAGCACATCGACCAGGCGCTGGAGTTCTTCCGGATCAACCGCGCCACCGCCGATCTCGTGGATGCCTACTCGGTGCGGGCAGAGCTGGACCTGCTCGCCGGCAATCCGGTCGCGGCCCTGCATGCGGCGCGCCGGGCCGAGCAGACGGCCCGCCGCCGAGGCAACCACCCGGCCGCGTTGGCCGCGAGAACGCTTCGACTGCAGGCCGTCCGGGCCCAGCGTCGGCAGGACCACCGACTCGATCCGCCCACCGGTGCCGCGGAACCGGACACCGGCGGAATCGCCACCCGCGGTGCGGGGATTACCGGAGTCCAGCGAAATCGGGCCCGCCGCGACGCCGGCGAGGCCGGCGCCCTGGCCGACGAGCTGGTCGCTCTCGGGCTGGTCGAGGAGGCAAGGACCGCCATGCTGCTCCAGGCCGAGGCGCTGTTGGACTCCGGCGACATCCCCGCCGCGGCGGAGGCCGCCAAGACTGCCGGACTTCGCTCCGGCGGGGTCAGGCTCGTCACCCGGCTGCAGGGTCACCTGGTGGACGGCCGGCTGGAGCTCGCCGTCGGTCACCGCAGCGCCGGCCTCGCCCACATCCGGCGCGGCCTCGATGTGCTGTCCCACTTCCAGGCCCGATTCGGTTCGCAGGATCTGCAGACCGCGGGCGCTGTGCACGGCATGGAACTGGCCCGCCTCGGTCTTCGCACGGCCGTGGAGACCGGTTCGCCGGCGGCGATCTTCCAATGGCTGGAGCGCGCCCGCGGCGTCAGCACCAGGCTGCCGGCCGTGCGGCCGCCGGCCGACCCGGAGTTCGCCAGAGAACTCGGCGAGTTCCGGGCCGGGTACGAGCAGGCCCGGCAGGCCGTGCTGGCCGGGCATCGAGACCCTTCCCTTGAGGTGCGGGTCCGTCAGATGCGTCGTCAGGTGCAGGCGATGGCCTGGTCGGCATCCGGTAGTGGTGCCGTCCGGCAACCGTTGACCCTGGCCGCGGTGCAGCGCCGGCTGGCCGACGATCCCGACAGTCCCGGGGTGGTCGCCTACATCCGAGGCGACGGCGCGCTTCATGCCCTGGTCGTGACGGCGAGCCGGGCCCGGTTTCATCGACTGGGGTCGTTCGAGGAACTGCAGGGCCGGATTCGGCGAGTCTCGGCTGATCTGGATCTGCTTGCGGCTCAACGGATCCCAGAGCTGGTCCGGGTCGTGGCCCACCGATCGCTGATCGGCGGGTTGGAGCGAGTCGGGGCCTACCTGCTGGAGCCGATCCTCCCGCTGATCGGTGACGGCACGGTGCTCGTGGCGGGGCTTGGTGTGCTGACCACGGTGCCCTGGGGGTTGCTTCCGCAACTCCGTGGTCGACCGGTGTCGGTGACGGCTTCGGTGACCGCCGCCCTGTCCGGACGGGAGCGCACCGATACCGACCCGGAAGCACACCGGCGACGCAGACGGGTACTGGCGGTGGCCGGCCCGGATCTGCCGTTCGGCGCCGCGGAGGCCGAGCAGGTCGCCGCTCTCTACCCGGAGGCGACGACGCTGGTCGGCACGGCAGCCACCGGCACGGCGGTGCTGAAGGGGATCCCCGACGGCGGACTGCTGCACATCGCGGCCCACGGACACCACGAAGTCGAGTCGCCGCTGTTCTCCTGGGTGCAGTTGGCCGACGGACCGTTGTACGGCTACGACATCGCCCCCAATCCGTCGCTGCCCGATCACGTCGTGCTGTCGAGCTGTGACGTCGGGCGCAGCGACGACGACCGGCCGGGTGGTGAACCGCTGGGTCTGGCCGCCGCGCTCCTGCGCAGCGGGGTCTCCACCGTCGTGGCCGGGGTCAGCCGCATCGCCGACGACGTGGCCGCACTGTCGATGGTGCAGTACCACCGGCGACTGCTGGCCGGCGACCGACCGGCTGTCGCCCTTGCCGCCGCCGTCGCTGCGGGTGGGAGCGAACCCGTCCCGCTCACCTGTTTCGGCGTCGGCTGAAACACATCCGCGGCCCATCCCGTGCGGCCGGCCGGAAGACCGGGCGGGCCCGCTATCCTTGGCTCACACATCATGGACAGACACCCGGCCCTGCGCCCTCCTGACCTCCGCCTGCACAGGCCTGCTCCGTGATCACCCAGATCATCCTGTTGGTGGTCGGCCTGCTGCTGATCGTGGGCACCGCCATCTTCGTCGCCGCCGAATTCAGTCTCGTCACCGTCGACCGGGCCACCGTCGCGCAGCAGGCGGCGGCCGGCGACGACGGGGCCAAGTCGTTGCTGGTCGGCCTGAGGTCGCTGTCCACCCAGCTCTCCGGCGCGCAGGTGGGCATCACCGTCACCACGCTCGCGCTGGGTTTCGTGATGGAACCCTCGCTGGCCGCCCTGATCGCAGACCCGTTGCGCGCCATCGGGTTGTCCGCAGAAACTGCGTCGTCCATCGGGGTCGTGCTAGCGCTGATCGTGGCCACCGTGCTGTCGATGGTGTTCGGTGAGCTCGTTCCCAAGAACATCGCCATCTCCGAGCCCCTCGCGACCGCCAAGGCGGTGGTGAGGCCGCTGCGGTTCTCGACCTGGCTCTTCCGCCCACTGATCTTCGTGCTCAACGGGATCGCCAACGGCGTGCTGCGGATCTTCTCCATCGAGCCGCAGGAAGAGCTGCGCTCGGCTCGCTCCCCGCAGGAACTGCAGTCCCTGGTGCGCCGGTCCGCCGCCCAGGGCACGCTCGCGGCACCGACGGCCGGTCTGCTCTCCCGGTCGATCTCGTTCTCCGGCAAGACCGCGGCCGACGTGCTCACCCCGCGCACCCGCGTCCGTTTCGTCAAGGCCACCGACCCCGCGGACGCCGTGCTGGTGGCGGCCGCCGCGACCGGCCACTCGCGGTTCCCGGTGTCCGGAGCCGACTCCGACGACGTGGTCGGGCTGGTGCACCTCAAGCGCGCCGTTGCCGTCCCGCCCGACGAACGGGGTGGTGTCCGGGTCGAGCAGTTGATGTCCGAGGTCCCCGTCGTCCCGGCCACCATCCCGCTGGACGATCTCCTCGACCTACTGCGTGAGCAGGGTCTGCAGATGGCCGTGGTGGCCGACGAGTACGGCGGAACGGCCGGCATCCTGACCCTCGAGGACGTGGTCGAGGAGCTGGTCGGCGAGATCACCGACGAGCACGACGCCCACGATCCGCGTGCCGCCCGCCAGTACGACGAGACCTGGCTGCTGCCAGGTGATCTGCGACCCGATCAGATCGCCGAGATCACCGGCATCACGCTGCCGGACTCCGGCGCCTACGAAACCGTCGCGGGTCTGGTCATCGCCCGGCTGGGACGGATGCCGGAGAGCGCCGACACGGTCGAGGTGCCGGCCACCATGCTGGCCGGGGTCTCGCTCGGCGTGCTGGCCGCCCGGGTCGACGGCTCCGCCGACGACCTCGCCATCCCGCTGAACCCGCTCGACGACCTGCCGCGGGTGGTGACCGTCCGGCTGACCGTCGCCGCGCGGGCCAGACGCCGGATCGAGTCCGTGGTGCTGTCCGCCGTCGGTCAGCTCGACGACAACGGCGAGGTCAGATGAGTTCGAGTTGGGCGCTGGTGGGCCTGGTGGTGGTGCTGCTCGGGCTGAGCGCCTTCTTCGTGGCCGCCGAGTTCGCGCTGATCTCGGCGCGGCGGACCGTCATCGAGCCGCGGGCCGTGACCAGCGCCCGGGCCAGGACCACGCTCAGGGCAATGGAGAACGTCTCCGTCATGATGGCCTGCGCGCAGCTCGGGATCACCGTGTGCGGCGTGCTTCTCGGTGCTCTCGGCGAGCCGGCGGTGGCCAGTCTCCTCGAGCCCGTCTTCCACTCGCTCGGTGTCCCGGACGGAGCGCTGCACCCGGTCGCGCTGGTGGTGGCGCTGCTGCTGGTCGTCTCGGCGCACGTGGCCCTGGGTGAGATGGTGCCGAAGAACGTCGCGCTCGCCGGCCCGGAGAACACCGCGATCCTGCTGGCGCCGCCGCTGCGCGCCATCGCGCTCTTCCTCGGACCGATCGTCCGTGGTTTGAACCACATGGCGAACGCCGTGGTGCGGCTGACCGGCCGCGAGCCGAAGGACGAGGTGGTCTCGGCCTTCACCCGCGACGAGGTGGCCGGCCTGGTCGGTGAATCCCGCTCCGAGGGGCTGCTCGACCGCCAGGAACACGACCTGATCACCTCGGCCCTCGAGTTCGACACGGCCACCGTCGACCGGGTGCTGCTGCCCGACGCCGACGTCGTCTCGCTGCACTCCGGCGTCACCGCGGCGGAGGTCGAGCAGGCCTGCGCCAGAACGGGTTTCTCCCGTTTCCCGGTCCGTGATCCGGACGGGCGCTACGTCGGGTACCTGCACATCCGCGACGTCATCGACATCCCGACCGAACGGCGTGACGAGCCCATCCCGGCGGCGAAGATCCGTCCGCTGCCGGTGGTCGTCGCCGGGTCGGAACTGCGGCTGGCGCTGGATCGGATGCGTCGCCGCGGCGCGCATCTGGCGCAGGTCGCCGCGCCGGAACTCCCGGCTGTGGTCACCGCCACCGAACCGGACGCCGCCGGGCAGCTGACGGCCCTGGTCAGCGCGCAGGCCGAGCCGCCCGCGCAGGCCCGGTTGGGGCTGGTGACCTTGGAGGATGTCATCGAGGAACTGATCGGCGAGATCCGCGACGAGACTCGCCGTCGGCCCCAGACCTCGGGCTCCGTGGCCGATGCCGAGCAGCGGGCGACACGGGACCTCATCAGGCGCAGGCGCGCGGGGGCATAGTCTCGCCGTATGCAGCGGCGGATCATGGGCATCGAAACCGAGTTCGGCATCACCTGTACCTTTCACGGTCAGCGCCGCCTGTCGCCGGACGAGGTCGCGAGATACCTGTTCCGCCGGGTGGTGTCGTGGGGCCGGTCGTCGAACGTCTTCCTGCGCAACGGCTCCCGCCTCTACCTGGACGTCGGCTCGCACCCGGAGTACGCCACCGCCGAGTGCGACGACCTCCTGACGCTCATCGCCCACGACAAGGCGGGGGAGCGGATCCTGCAGGACCTCGTCGTCGACGCCGAGGCCCGGCTTGCCGAGGAGGGCATCGGTGGCGACATCTACCTGTTCAAGAACAACACCGACTCGGCCGGCAACTCCTACGGGTGCCACGAGAACTTCCTGATCGCCAGGGCCGGCGAGTTCTCCCGGATCGCCGACGGTCTCATCCCGTTCCTGGTCACCCGTCAGCTGATCGCCGGCGCCGGCAAGATCCTGCAGTCGCCGCGCGGCGCGTCCTACTGCCTCTCGCAGCGCGCCGACCACATCTGGGAGGGCGTCTCGTCCGCGACCACCCGTTCCCGCCCGATCATCAACACCCGTGACGAACCGCACGCCGACGCCGAGCGCTACCGGCGCCTGCACGTCATCGTCGGTGACTCGAACATGAGCCAGACCACCACCCTGCTCAAGGTGGGCAGCGCTGCGCTCGTCCTCGAGATGATCGAGGCCGGGGTGCAGCTGCGGGACTTCACCTTCGACAACCCGATCCGGGCGATCCGCGAGATCTCGCACGACATCACCGGACGGCGGCCGGTCCGGCTCGCGTCCGGCTCGGAGATCTCCGCACTGGACGCGCAGACCGAGTACTACACGAAGGCCGTCGACTACGTGGCCTCCCGCGGCTCCGACCCCATCTCCGAGCGGGTGCTCGACCTGTGGGGCCGCACCCTCAAGGGCGTGGAGACCGGCGACCTCTCCGGCGTGGACACCGAGATCGACTGGGTCATCAAGAAGAAGCTGATCGACTCCTACGCGGCCCGCAACTCCATGGAGCTGTCGGACCCCAGGATCGCCCAGATCGACCTGACCTACCACGATGTCCGCCCCGGCCGCGGGCTGCACTCGCTGCTGGTCCGCAAGGGTCTGGCTGCGACGATCGTCACCGACGAGGCGATCACCGAGGCCACCACGGTGGCTCCGCAGACGACCCGCGCCAAGCTGCGGGGCGAGTTCGTCGCCGCCGCGCAGGACGCCGGCCGCGACTACACCGTCGACTGGGTGCACCTCAAGCTCAACGACCAGGCCCAGCGCACCGTCCTCCTCAAGGACCCCTTCCGCAACACCGACGACAGGGTCACCAAGCTGATCGAGTCCCTGTAAGCGGCTCCCAGGCGGGCCACCTGCTGCGTTCTCGTCGTCTCGGATACAAACCCGGTATCCGTCGACTTCCTCGGTCTTGCATCTGGCGCACCTGGAACCCGCTCCACGCCGCGCTTGCCCGCGACTCTGCGCGGGACCACAGGTGTGGAAGGCTGGTCCACGTGGCCACGGCGAAAGCGGAACGACTGCTGAACCTGGTGATCGCCCTGCTGAACACACCGCGTTTTCGGACGGCGGCCTGGATCAGGGACAAGGTTGCCGGGTACGCCGATGCACCCACCGAGGAAGCCTTCTTCCGGACCTTCGAGCGTGACAAGACCGAACTTCGTGATCTGGGCATCCCGCTGCAGACCCCGGATGACGGATCGGACGGCTACCGGATCCCGCCCGGCGAGTTCGCCCTGCCCGAGCTGTCGTTCACGCCGGCCGAGACCGCAGCGCTCGGTCTGGCGGCGCGGTTGTGGGAGACGACGGCGCTGGCCGGTCCCGGGTCCAACGCGATGCGCAAGATCAGGGACTCGACCCCCGCCGACCCCGATGCGCAGCAGCACGCGCAGGCCGCCGCCCTGCTGCAGCCGCGCGTCCGGACCGCTGATCCGTCGTTCGCACCGCTCTACGCCGCGGTCCGCGCCGGTCGGGCCGTCGTCTTCGACTACCGCAAGACCCCGGCCGAGCAGGGCCAGACCAGGAACGTCGAGCCGTGGGGCCTGGTGTCCTTCGGCGGCCGCTGGTACCTCGTCGGTCAGGACACCGACAAGAACGCGCTGCGCACCTTCCGGCTTTCCCGGATCGTCGGGGCGGTCACAGCCGTGGGCCGCGCCGGTGCCGCGTCGGTGCCGGAGGGCCTCGACCTGCTGGCCATGGTCGCCGACAGCGTCGAAGTGCCCGCCGACCGCTCGGCCACCCTGCTGATCCGGCCGGGTTCCGCGACCGGCCTTCGCCGCACCGCCGACCGCGTCGGCCGACCCGCCCCCGAAGCCGCAGATCCGACGGCCGCCGAGCTGGACCCGGTCGGCGGGCACGACGGCTGGGACGTGGTGCGGATGCCGTTCGCCCACCTCTGGGACACGGCCAGGACGATCGCCGAGCAGGGACCCGAGGTGATGGTCATCGACCCGCCGGACCTGCGCGAGGCCGTGATCAGGCTGCTGGTCGGGGCCGTCGGCACCGACGGCCCGGCCTTGAACAATTCGAACACCGACACCGATGACGATTTACGGTTCGTCGACGACGCACCCGTGCTGCTCGAGGATTCGAAATGACCGAAACCGCAACGGATCGGCTGGCGCGGGTGCTCGGGCTGGTCCCGTACATCTCCCGGCGTCCGGGTGTGGCACTGGCCGACCTGGCGGTGGAGTTCGGGGTCGACGTCACCCAGATCGCTGCCGACCTCGACCTGCTGATGGTCTGCGGTCTTCCCGGTTACTATCCGGACGACCTGATCGACGTCGTGCTCGACGAGGAGGGCGGGACGGTCTCGATCGCGTTCGACGCCGGTATCGAACGGCCGGTCCGGTTGACGTCCGACGAGGCGGTGGCGTTGACCGTCGCCCTGCGCGCGTTCGCCGACCTGCCGGGCCTGGTGGACGCCGACGCCGTCTACTCGGCGCTCGCAAAGCTGGAACAGGCCGGCGCCGAGACCGCCGGCGCGGTCCGGGTGGCGGCGGCCGACGCCGCTCCCGCGCTGGGCGCGGTGCGCACCGCGGTCGACGACTCACGGCAACTCTGGATGCGCTACTACACGGCCTCCCGCGACGCCCTCACCGAACGCATCGTCGATCCGATCCGCCTCCTGGTCACCGACGGGCACGCCTACCTGGAGGGCTACTGCCACTCGGCCGACGCGGTCCGTCATTTCCGGGTGGACCGCATCGAGGACGTCAAGGTGCTGGACGAACCGGCCCAGGGCCAGCTCTGGGTCGACTCCGACATCCCCGAGAAGATGTTCCACCCCGATCCGCAGATCCCACCGGTGACCCTGCGCCTGGCGCCCTCGGCCCGCTGGGTGGCTGACTACTACCAGACCGAGAGCAGCACCGAACTTCCCGGCGCCGACGACGGGCCGGGGGAGCTGCGGATCAGCCTGCGGGCCGGCGGTGACGACTGGCTGGTCCGCCTGGTGCTCTCGCTCGGTGGCGGCGCCGTCATCGAGGACCGTCCGGACCTCACGTTGCGGGTGTCCGAGAGAGCGGCGCAGGCGCTGGCGGCCTACCGCTGACAGACGCCAAGACACGGTGAACCCGTTCTGCCAGGCCGGTTCCGCAGTCCGGCCGCCCCACGGCCTCGAACCAACAGCAGAACCGGCGGCAGAACCAGCCGCAGATCGCAGCACCATCTCGTGGCATCATCGAAGGTGGGCCTTGCCGGCCCGCTCGTCATCCAAGGAGTGTTCAGTGCAGCTTCGCCGCCGGAAGAAGGACGAGCCGAAGGTCGACGGCACGATGTCGTTGATGGAGCACCTGTACGAGCTCCGCAAGCGTCTCGGGTGGGCCGCCCTCGGCCTCTTTCTCGGCACCGTGGTCGGCTTCATCTGGTACACCGTCGCAATTCCGTCGCTGCACATCCCCAACCTCGGCGACATCCTCACCGGCCCGTACTGCAAGGTGCCAGCGAGCAAGCGCCTGAACATTCCGGGCCACGAGTGCGCGCTCCTGGCCACCGATGTGTTCAGCCCCCTGGCGATCCGGTTGAAGGCCGGCTTCATGGTCGGCGCCGTGCTCTCCTCGCCTGTCTGGCTCACCCAGCTCTGGGGATTCGTCACCCCGGCGCTCTACGACAAGGAACGCAAGTTCGCGCGGATCTTCGTCTCCACCGCCGCCGTACTCTTCGCCGCCGGCGCCGTGCTGGCCTACTACGTCATCAGCGAGGGCCTGACCGTTCTCCTCGGTTTCGCCGGGAGCAGCGTGGTCAGCGGCCTCGACCCGTCCAAGTACTTCCAGTTCCTGATGGCCTTGCTGATCATCTTCGGCGTCTCGTTCGAACTTCCGCTGCTGCTGATCATGTTGAACATCATCGGTCTCATCAAGGGCGCCAAGCTGGCCAAGGCCAGGCGCTACTCGATCTTCGGCATCGTGGTGTTCGCCGCGCTGGTCGTGCCCGGCAACGACCCGATCACCATGTCGGCCCTCGCCGTCTCGCTCGTCGTGCTCTACGAGGTGGCAGTGCAGGTCACCAAGCTCCACGACAAGCGCAAGGGCAACCGGGACGAGGCCGAGGGCCTGACGGACCTCTCCGACGACGAGGCCTCGCCGGTTCCCACCACGGCCGGGTTCCACGGCGGCACCGCCACCGATGACATCGAGCGGCCGACGCCCGTGTCCGCCCCGCAGCCGGTCGTGGTGAACACTCCCGGCGGCGACTTCGGTGATGCCACGTGACCGATGGCCCCTGGCCTGACGTCGAGGAGACGATTTCACCCGCGGAGCGGTACGCGCGCTCCCGGGACCGAGCGGGACACCCGTTCCTGACGGAGTTCGCCGAGAGCCGCCCATTCAAGCTGGACCGGTTCCAGATCGACTCCTGCCGGGCGCTCGAGGAGGGTCGCGGGGTCCTCGTCTGCGCACCGACCGGTGCCGGCAAGACGGTGGTGGGCGAGTTCGCGGTCCACCGCGCGCTGGCCACCGGCGGGAAGTGCTTCTACACCACCCCGATCAAGGCGCTCTCGAACCAGAAGTTCTCCGATCTGGTGGCTGAATACGGTCCCGACCGGGTCGGTCTTCTCACCGGCGACACTTCCATCAACTCGCACGCCGACGTCGTGGTGATGACCACCGAGGTGCTGCGCAACATGCTCTACGCCGACTCGCCGGACCTCGACGGGTTGACGGCCGTGGTGATGGACGAGATCCACTACCTCGCCGACAAGTTCCGAGGCGCGGTGTGGGAGGAGGTCATCCTGCACCTGCCGGCCAACGTCCAGGTGGTCGGCCTGTCCGCCACCGTGTCCAACGCCGAGGAGTTCGGCGCCTGGCTGCAGACCGTGCGCGGGCACACCACGGTCGTCGTCGACGAGCACCGCCCGGTGCCGCTCTGGCAGCACATGCTCGTCGGACGCCGGCTGTACGACCTGTTCAGCACCTCCGGCAGCGATTTCGACCCGAGCCGCCCGAGCGCCCGGATCAAGATCGAACCCGCACTGGCCAAGGCGGTGTCGGATGCCGAGGGTCTGGCCGGGCGGTTCAACGGCGGCCAGGGCGGCAGCGGCAACCGCGGCCGCACCAACAGCCGGGGCGGACGGGCCGGATTCGGTGGCAACGCCGGTGGCGCCCGGTGGCGCCCGACCTCCCGGGTCGACGTCATCGAGCGACTGGACGGCTCGGGTTTGCTGCCCGCCATCACCTTCATCTTCTCGCGCGCCGGCTGCGATGCCGCCGTCACCCAGTGCGTGCGCTCCGGCATGCGCCTGACCAGCGAGAACGAGCGATCCGAGATCCGCACGGTGATCGACCGACGGACCATCGACCTGCCGGAGGCCGACCTCGCCGTGCTGGGGTACTGGGAGTGGCGTGAGGCGCTGGAGCGCGGGATCGCCGCGCACCACGCCGGGATGCTGCCCGCGTTCAAGGAGACGGTCGAGGAGCTGTTCGTCGCCGGCCTCGTGAAGGCCGTGTTCGCGACCGAGACCCTCGCGCTCGGGATCAACATGCCGGCCAGGACCGTCGTGCTGGAGAAGCTGGTCAAGTACAACGGCGAAGGCCACGTCGACCTGACGCCGGGGGAGTACACCCAGCTCACCGGGCGCGCCGGGCGCCGCGGCATCGACGTCGAGGGCCACGCGGTGGTGCTCTGGTCGCCGGGAATGGACCCCCACGTCGTCGGCGGTCTGGCGTCCAAGCGCACCTACCCGCTGCGGTCCTCGTTCCGGCCGAGCTACAACATGGCCGTCAACCTGACCGACCGGATGGGCCGGACGGCGGCAAAAGCGTTGCTGGAGCAGTCTTTCGCCCAGTTCCAGGCCGACTCGTCGGTGGTCGGCCTGGTCCGGCAGGTGCGCCGCGACGACCAGGCAATCGCCTCCCACTTCAAGGCGATGGCGTGCCACCTGGGGGACACCGCCGAGTACCTCGCGCTGACCAACGAACTCGCGTCGCAGGAGAAGACCCAGGCGAAAGCCGGCGCCGCTCGTCGCAGGGACGCCACCACCAATGACCTGATGAGCCTGACCCGCGGTGACATCATCTCCATCCCGGCCGGTCGCCGAGCCGGTCTGGCTGTCGTGCTCGATCCCGGTGTCGGGTTCGACGACTCGGTGCGCCCACTGGTCGTCACCGCAGGTCGGTGGGCAGGACGACTGTCTGCCAACGACTTCCGCGGTCCGGTGCCCAGTCTCGGACGGATCAAGTTGGACAAGTTCGTCGACCACCGCGCGCCGGGCGTTCGCCGCGACATCGCCTCGGCCCTCGGGGCCGCCCTGGCCGGGGGCCGGGTCGCGACCAAGGGCACGGTACCGCGAGGTGCGATGGAGGACGTCGACATCGCGGCGTTGCGGCGCGCGGTCCGCTCCCACCCGGTGCACGGCTGCGCCGACCGGGACACCCACCTGCAATGGGCTCGTCGGTGGCTGCGGCTGCAGACGGAGAACGCCGCCCTCGAGGCCAGGGTGACCGGCTCCCGCAACTCGCTCGGTGATGCCCTCGACCGGATCCTCGCGCTGCTCGACCGACGCGGGTACGTGGACGGCGACGAGCTCACCGACGCCGGACGCATGCTCTCGCGCATCTGGTCCGAGAGCGATCTGGTGGTCGCGGAATGCCTGCAGGACCGGGTGTGGGAGGCTCTCGGACCGGCAGATCTCGCTGCGGTGGTGTCGATCCTGGTCTTCGAGGCAAGACGCGAAGGGGTCAGCGCGCCCCGGCCACCGGCCGGCGCCGCGGCGACCGCGATGGCCGAGACCACCAGGATCTGGACCGAGATCAGCGCTGACGAGGCTGCCGCGGGATTGCCTGCCACCCGGAGTCCTGACCTCGGGTTCGCGGCAGCGGTGGCGTCCTGGGCCAGGGGCGAGACCCTGACCCAGGCCCTCACCGTGGCCAATGCCACCGGCACCGACATGTCGGCCGGCGATTTCGTCCGGTGGTGCCGCCAGGTGATCGACCTACTGGACCAGGTGCGGACGGTGGCCGAACCGTTGTTGGCCGGGACGGCGAAACAGGCCCTCACCGCGCTGCGCAGGGGGGTGGTGGCGCGGGGCGCGATGTGAACGACCGAAACAGGTCCGTGTCCCGAGTATCAGTAACATCCAGACAAGGCTCTTCACCTGTCGGTAGGTTCGCGTACGAACGAATACTCGATCCCTACCCGAGAAGATTAATTCGTCATCCGCCACAGCCCGGTCCACGTGGAACGGCCCGCATCGTGGTTGGATCACCAGTGACGGCGGCGTGCGGGCCGGCGTGATCGAGGAGGCATCGGTGGATCGCAACGATTTGCGAACGGACGGCGGGGCGAAGGCCACGATGAGCGCTTGCGCGAAGAGGCAGGATCAGAAATGAGCACGCCATACGGTCCAAGCGGACAACAGGGTGATCCGGGCCAGCAGTGGCCCCAGTACGGGCAGCCCGGCTACCAGCCGCCGCCTGCCCCCGAGTCCGGCGCCCAGCCTGCCTACGGGCAGCCACCTCAGCAGGCGTACGGCCAGCAGCCCGGCTACGGCGCCCCCCAGCAGCCGACCTACGGCCAGCCTGCCGCCGAACCGGGACAGCAGTACGGCCAGCCTGCGTACGGCCAGCCTGCGTACGGCCAGCCCAGCGGAGCTCAGCCCGCCTATGGCCAACCGGCCGCCGATCCGGTGCAGTCCTACGGCCAGGCTGGCTACGGCCAGCCCGCAGGCTACGGCCAGCAGTCGGCCTACGGCGCAGCACCGACCTACGACCAGCCTGCTTACGGTCAGCAAGGTGGCTACGGTCAGCAGGGTTCCTACGGTCAGCCCGCGGCCTACGGTCAGCAGAGCGGATTCGGTCAGCCGGCGGGCTACGGTCAGCCTTCTGCTCCCGCGAAGAAGTCCAGCAAGGGCATGCTGATCGGGGTGGTAGCCGCCGTCGTGGTGCTGGCCGTCGTCGCGATCGTGCTGTTCGTGTACCCGGGCGTGATCAAGAAGGGCGACACCTTCGACAACACCAAGGTCGCCGCGGGTGTCACCAAGATCCTGACCGACGCACCACCGGCCGGCTACGGCACCACCGGCGTGACGAACGTCGTCTGCCCCGCGGACCAAGCGGTCAAGACCGGCACGACGTTCAACTGCACCGCCACCATCGCCGGCGCGGCCAAGACGATCACCATCACCGTCAAGGACGACAAGGGCCAGTACGAAGTCGGCGTGCCCAACTGAGGCGTGTCCCCCGGCCCCTCAATCTCGCGAGCTCAGGGTGTCGAGAAGCCGGGCGACAGGCGAGCTGAGTCCGTACTCGCGTGACAGCTCTAGCAGGCGGTCGGGATCGACCGGAGCCTTCGGCAGCCTGCCGTCGCCGGCAGGCCACACGGTGACGGGTGCGTCCTGGGCGACCCGGACGACGGTCGGCGCCACTGCGAGGTAATCCAGAGCCGGGGCCAGCTTCTGCCGCTGAGATTTCGTCAGCGTCGACTTCGGGTCCTTCGTCGCCTCGATGACAGCCTCGATCGACCCGTAGGTGCTGATCAGTGCGGCGGCCGTCTTGTCACCGACGCCGGCCACGCCCGGCAGCCCGTCGGACGGATCTCCGCGCAGCACCGCGAAATCCGGGTAGCGGCCTGGCGGGATGTCGTGCTTCTCCGCCACGGCGTTCATGTCGAGCACCACGACCCTGCTCATCCCGGCGCCGACGTAGCGGACGCGCACCACGGTCGGGGCGTCACGGGCCAGTTGGAACAGGTCCCGGTCGCCGGTGACCACCTCGACCTCGTCCTCGCGCTCCAGGCCGGCCAGGGTGCCGATGACGTCGTCGGCCTCGAAACCCGGCGCGCCGGCCGTGCTGATCCCGATCGCCGCCAGCACCTCCAGCAGCACCGGGATCTGCGGGCTGAGCAGATCAGGCACTTCCTCGATCGCAGTCTCACCTTCATGTAGAGGTCGAGCTTTGGTCGATTCATTCCGTTTGGCCGCGGTTTCCGAACGGTTATCGTCGGCCGGAGCCTCGGCCACCCGGTGGGTCTTGTAGGTCGGGACCAGTTCCACCCGCCAGGCCGGACGCCAGTCCAGGTCGAGACAGGCGATCACGCGCGTCGGGTTCCCGTCGAGCATCACCCGCCGAACGATGTCCAAGGTTCCGCGGATGGCGTTGACCGGTTGCCCGGCCGGCCCGACCGTGGTCGCGGGGACCCCGTGGAACGCGCGGAAGTAGATACCGGCCAGATCGAGCAGTTGCAGCATGTTCGACGACGCTACCGGTCCCCGCTCATGGGTCGATCACCTCGGTGGATCTCGTCGCCGTCGGGAAGTCACTCCGGGCCCGGGCCCGGCGTGGGTCCGGCCTCCACCGGCGACGCCGAACGGCGCGGCCTGGGTCGAGCGCCATCGTCGCGGTCGTCAGTTAGCGCATTTGACAGTGGGGGAATTCGACAGCGTGGTGGGTATTGACCGTGGACTTTTCGTTGGCGCCCTGTTCCCGAGTAGGAGATATACTTCCCTCGAATTAATTGGGACACTTAGATCTGGCGGACAAGACTCCGCGCGCGGTTCCCTCGAAGTGAATGACACCGGGGTTTGGGCGAACCGTGATTGCTGACCTCGGTGGCTTCGACGTCGGTGCGCCGGAAGCAGCCTCGACTGGACCTCCCTTCCCCGATCGTCCGCATGGGTAGGGTCAGCCACCATCCTCCTGGTAACGCCCCGGTTGTAGACATCTGATGACCTGAGGTCGATCGCAATTTCATCTGTTTCGACGCTGGTCCGGGACGCAGCAGTTTCGGTGATCGAGGCTAGGATCCCGAGAATGTTCGCCGAATCTTCGCCGTCGCCGTCGCCCTCTCCCGCAGCCGCGAACGCTGCGTTCGCGGACCGACTGGCCCGGCTGGCCGTCCAGGCGGGCCTGGCCGGGGTGGACGTGGTGATCATCGCGCCCGGCGCCGATCTGCAGTACTTCGCCGGCCACTCGGTCGGTTCGCACGAACGGCTGACCGCGCTGGTGGTCCCGGCGGTCGGCGAGCCGCAGATCCTGGTCCCGACCCTCGAGCGGCCCGGATGGTCGGGCAGCCCGCTGGAGCAGCTCGGGGTCCCGTTCACCACCTGGACCGACGGCGCCGACCCCTACCAGGCCCTGATCGGGTTGCTCCCGCTCACGGCCACCGTGCTGGCCGTCGACTACCACATGCCGGCCGTGCACGCGTTGGGAATCCAAGCGGCACAACAGGGTTCGGAGCTCCGCTTGGCAGGAGAGATCATCGGCGAGCTGCGGATGCGCAAAGCCGCCGACGAGGTCGCCGCGCTGGCCGACATCGGCGCTGCCATCGACCGGGTGCAGGCACGCATCGGCGAGTGGCTGCGCCCCGGCCGCACCGAGGCCGAGGTGGCGGCCGACATCGCCGCTGCGCTGGTCGAAGAAGGTCACACCCGCGCCGACTTCGTCATCGTGGCCTCCGGCAGCAACGGCGCCAGCCCGCACCACGAGGCCTCGCCGAAGGTGATCGAACCGGGTGATCCGGTGGTCATCGACATCGGCGGCCCGAGCCCGGCCGGCTACTACTCCGACTGCACCCGGACCTACCAGGTCGCCGGTGACGGGGGCGATCCCGACTTCGACAAGGTCTACGAGATCGTCCGGCAGGCCCAGCAGGCCGGCGTCGACGCCGTCCGCACCGGCGCAACGGCCGAGTCGATCGACAAGGCCTCTCGATCGGTCATCGAGGAGGCCGGCTACGGCGAGTACTTCATCACGCGGACCGGCCACGGGATCGGTCTCGAGGTGCACGAGCACCCGTACATGGTCAGCGGCAACGCGATGCTGCTGGAGGAGGGCATGGCCTTCTCGGTCGAGCCGGGCATCTACCTGACGGGCCGGTTCGGTGTTCGCATCGAGGACATCGTCGTCGTCGGCCGGGACGGACCTCTGCTGATGAACAACGCGGCCAAGACGTTGATCACGGTCGGGGGCTGAGCCCGGTGCTGGAAGAACTCGACGCGCGGATCGCGGCTGTGCTGGCCGCGGACGGCCGATGTTCCTACACCGAACTGGCGGACAAGGTCGGACTGTCCGTCTCCGCCGTGCACCAGCGGGTGCGTCGGCTGGAGCAGCGCGGCGTCATCCGCGGGTACGCAGCCCGGATCGACGGCGAGCAGATCGGACTTCCGCTGACGGCCTTCGTCTCGCTGACGCCGATCGACCCGGCCGAACCGGACGACTACCCGCAGCGTCTGCTGCCGCTGCCGCAGATCGAATCCTGCTACTCGGTAGCCGGGGTGGAGTCCTACATCGTCAAGGTGCGGGTCGCGTCACCGTCGGCTCTGGAGGCGCTGCTCGCGCAGATCAGAGCGACCGCCAACGTGTCGACCAGGACCACCGTCGTGCTGTCCACCCCGTTCGAGGACCGTCCCGTGACGGCCGGCGCGCCCGCTCAGGTACCCGGCACCACCGGTGCCTCGCTGAACCCGGTGAACGCGGAGAGCTGACCGCCCGGGCGCCACGCGCCGTCATCGGCGTGATGTGATCGGGGTATGTCACTCGTCCCAGATCCTGAACCGGCCAGCTATCCGCCCGCGGACCGCGACGACACCGTTGACGTCCTCCACGGTGTCAGCGTGCCCGACCCCTACCGGTACCTCGAGGATCCGGACTCGCCGCGGACGACAGCCTTCGTGGCGGCCCAGAACGCAGTGTCCAGGCCGTATCTCGACGGACTCGCCGGGCGTGAGACGTTCCTGGCGGGTACCACCGCACTGCTCACCGCGCCGCGCACCGGAGTGCCGTGGGAGCGCGGCGGGCACTACTTCATGATCGGCAACCCGGGGGAGAAGGACCAGGACCAGCTGTTCACCGCCGGCACCCCGGCCGAGCTCACGGCGGGCCACGGGCGCCTTCTGCTGGATCCGAACGGGTGGTCCGCCGATGGCACTGCGGCCCTCACCGGGATCCAGGTGACCGACGACGGCACCTTGGCCGGCTACACCCGCTCGGACGCCGGCTCGGACTGGCGCACGGTGGGTGTGCTGGACGTCGAGACGGGTGAGGACCTGCCGGACCGGCTGACCGGAGCGAAGTGGCTGGATCCGACCTGGCTGCCGGACGGTCTGTCGTTCCTCTACTGGTGCTACCCGGACGCCGAAACCGAGACCTCGGGAGCCTTCACCGACGCGGCCGGGATCGGCCGGCTGGCGCTGCACCGGCTGGGCACCGACCAGTCGGCGGACGAGCTGATCTGGTCACGGCCCGAGGCCAAGGAGTGGATGGTCGACGCCTGGTTCAGCGCCGACGGTCGCTGGCTCGTGCTGACTGCCTCACCCGGAACGGACTCCCGCACCACGGTGTTCGTCCGGCGGGTGGCGTCCGACGAGGACGGCCGCAGCGTGATTCTGCCCGGGGAGACACCGGTCGTCGCCGAGCTAGCCGACGCACACCACGTCGTCGGGGCCGACGGCGACATCCTGTACCTGCGGACCGAGCGGGACGCACCGGCCGGACGGCTGGTCGCGGTGGACCTGGCCTCGCCCGGGTCGCCATGGAAGGAGCTGATCTCCGGGACCGACACCCAGATCCTGTCCGACGTCAGCCTCGCGCGCGACTCGTTCCTGCTGATGTGGTCGGTCGACACCGCCCACCACCTGGAGATCGTCGATCGCTCCGGCGCTTTCGTGGCCGCACCCGCGCTGGGTGACCAGGTGTCGTTCATCGCGGTGCGGTCCCGTTCGGGGAGCGACGAGATCTTCGTCGGTACCACCGGGTTCGACCATCGTCAGCTGACGTACCGGCTTGACACGCTCGGCGCCGTCGAACGGTTGGCCGGGCCGGCCGGGGCGGTGGAGCTGCCCGCCGTCACCGCCACCCGGATCCAGGGGATCTCTGCCGACGGCACCCCGGTGCCGATGAGCCTGGTGCACCGCGCCGATCTGGCGGAGGGCCCTCACCCGACCCTGCTGTACGGCTACGGCGGATTCGACATCGCCCTGGCACCGAGCTTCTCGGCGTTGTTCGCCACCTGGATCGCCGGCGGCGGCGTGCTTGCTGTCGCAAATCTGCGCGGTGGTGGCGAATTCGGCACCGCCTGGCACGAGGCGGGCATGCTGCACCACAAGCAGCGGGTCTTCGACGACCTGTTCGGGTGCGCCGAGAAGCTGGTGGCCGATGGGATCACCACCACGGCCCAGCTGGCCGTGCACGGCCGGTCCAACGGCGGACTGCTGGTGGGGGCGGCGATCACGCAACGCCCCGACCTCTTCGCCGCGGCCCTGCCCACCGTCGGCGTGATGGACATGCTCCGGTTCCACCTGTTCACCATCGGGTGGGCCTGGACGACCGAGTACGGCTCACCCGACAGGTCCGAGGACTTTCCCACCCTGCACGCCTACTCGCCGCTGCATGCACTGCGCGAGGGCACCCGCTACCCGCCCACGCTGGTCAGCACGGGTGATCACGACGATCGGGTGGTGCCCGCGCACTCGCTCAAGTTCGGGGCGCAGATGCAGCACTGCCAGGCCGGGACTGCGCCGATCCTGCTGCGGATCGACACCAGAGCCGGTCACGGGATGGGCAAGCCGGCGACGGCGCTCGCCCAGGAGTACGCCGACCAGCTGGCCTTTGCGGCGCACTGGACGGGGCTACGAGCACCGGTGACCGGCTGACCTACCCACGGTGGCCCGCATGGTTGCCCGGAATCGCGAGCCGCGCGAAGTGGTTAGCATGGGAAAGATCTGTGCGACCAAGACGAGCGACGACGAAAGCCGAACCAGACCTGTGACGACCACCGCCAAGACCAGCACCGACAAGACAGGCTCCAACGCCGGGACGCCGGTGAGTGCAGTCGGATTCCGCTCCGATCGCGGCCCGATCCTGATCTCGCTGATGTTGGCGACCTCGCTCGTCGCACTCGACTCGACGATCATCGCGACGGCGGTGCCCTCGGTGGTGAAGAGCCTCGGCGGTTTCTCCGAATTCCCCTGGCTGTTCTCGATCTACCTGCTGGCGCAGGCGGTCTCGGTACCGGTCTACGCGAAAGTCGCCGACATGTTCGGCCGCAAGCCCGTCATCCTGCTGGGCATCGGCCTGTTCCTCGTCGGGTCGATCCTCTGCGGTTTTGCCTGGAGCATGCCGGCGCTGATCGCCTTCCGGGCGGTGCAGGGTCTGGGCGCCGGTGCGGTCCAGCCGATGAGCATCACCATCGTCGGTGATATCTACTCGCTCGAGGAGCGGGCCAGGGTCCAGGGCTACCTGGCGAGCGTCTGGGGCATCTCATCGGTCGTCGGACCGACGCTGGGCGGGGTCTTCAGCGAGTGGATCTCGTGGCGCTGGATCTTCTTCGTCAACATCCCGATGTGCTTCCTCGCCGGCTGGATGCTGATCCGCAAGTTCCACGAGAAGGTCAACCGGACACCCCACCGGATCGACTACCTCGGCGCGACCCTGCTGACGCTCGGTTGTTCGCTGGTCATCCTCGGCCTGCTGGAGGGCGGGGGAGCTTGGTCCTGGACCTCGCCCGTCAGTCTGCTGATCTTCGGTGTCGGACTGCTGTCGTTGGTGGCCTTCGTCTTCGCCGAACGCTCGGCCGCCGAACCCGTGCTGCCGCTCTGGATCTTCCGGCGCCGCGTGCTGGTCGGCGGCAGTGCGGTGTCGTTGATGGTGGGCGCCGTGCTGCTGGGCCTGACCTCGTACGTCCCCACCTACGTGCAGGTGGTGCTCGGCGCCGGTCCGCTGGTGGCCGGGTTCGCCCTGGCCACGCTCACTCTCGGCTGGCCGATCGCGGCCGCCCTGGCCGGGCGGGTCTACCTCCGGATCGGCTTCCGGTCGACGGCGTTGCTGGGCGGCGCTGTCGTCGTCATCGGGACCAGCCTGATGCTGAGCCTGGGCCGGGACTCCTCCATCGTCGCGGTCGGGATCTACTGCTTCATCGTCGGGATCGGCATGGGACTGGTCGCCAGCCCCACCCTGATCGCCGCCCAGTCCAGCGTCGGATGGTCCGACCGGGGAGTCGTCACCGGCACCAACATGTTCAGCCGGTCCATCGGGAGCGCGGTCGGGGTGGCGTTGTTCGGTGCCATCGCCAATGCGGTCCTGACTTCCGGTGGCCGGGTCGACGAGTCGCCCACCGCGGTGAACATCGCTTCGCACCACGTCTTCATCGCCGTGGTGGTGATCTCGGTGGTGATGGTCGCGTCCGCCGGCATGCTGCCCCGCCGTCGGGATCAGGTCGTGGTCTGAGATCTGGGCATCCCCATCCAGGTCTGACGTCGTCAGGAAGCAGTGGGTCGCGTGTGCGGCGTGACCCGGTAGACGATCTCGATGGCGACGGCACCGGCGATGCCGACCGCCATCGACACCAGGAACAGGCCGAACGGCAGGTTGAAGCCGAAGAACTGCCGGCCCGACGGCAGCAGGAAGACCAGGACGGCCAGGCCCGCCATCGAACCGATCAGCGCCGCCTTCCACAGCAGGAAGGGCCGCGCCAGCACCACCACGATCCAGAAGAACGTGGCCAGCAACGCGATCGTCGCACCGGTGCCCGGTTGCGAGCAGGCATCGTTCACGGCGCCGCCGATGGAGCAGCTGCCGGTGACTCCGTAGTGGTGGCGCCCCAACAGGTACGACACGATCACGACGATGCCGGCGATGGTGCCGGCCGGCACCGCGAAACCGAGCACCCGTCGGAGGAACCCGGGTACGTACCGCCGTTTGTTGGGCCCCAGGGCCAGGAAGAAGGCGGGGATCCCGATGGTCACGGCCGATACCAGGGTCAGCTGTCGCGGGAGGAACGGGAACGGAAGGGCGAACGCCGCGGCCGTGATGATGGCCAGGAAACTCATCACGTTCTTCGCCACGAACAGGTTGGCCACGCGCTCGACGTTGCCGATCACCCGTCGTCCCTCGGCCAGCACCGTCGGAAGGTGCGAGAACCGGCCGTCCAGCAGCACGAGCTGAGCCACGGATTTGGTCGCCTGGGCCCCGTTGCCCATGGCGACCCCGATGTCGGCGTCCTTGAGAGCCAGGGCATCGTTGACGCCGTCGCCGGTCATCGCGACGACGTGACCGCCGGCCTGCAGGGCCTGCACCAGCGCCCGCTTCTGCTCGGGCGAGACCCGCCCGAAGACGGTGGTCCGCTCCGCCAGTTCCTTGAGGTCAGCCGGGTCGGTGCCGAACGAGCCGCCGTCGACCACCCCGTCCTCGGTGAACTCGAGGCCGACGCGTCGGGCGATGGCCGCGACCGTGGTGGTGCTGTCACCGGAGATGATCTTGATCCCGACGCCCTGGTCCCGGAAGTACGCCAGGGTCTCGGCCGCATCCGGTCGGATCTGCTCGGACAGCACCACCAACGCCTGCGCGCACCGCCCCGGCGGCAGGTCCTGACCGGTCAACGACGAGGTGCAGTTGGACAGCAGCAGTACCCGGCGTCCGGTGGTGGCGTACCCGGCTACCCGCTCGCGGATCGGGTCGGCGGCGTCCAGCAGCATGTCCGGCGCACCCAGCACCCAGGTGTCGTGGCCGTCGTAGGTGGCCGCGCTCCATTTCCGAGCCGAGTTGAAGGCGATGTTCGCCGATCGGACCCAGTCCGCCGGGGCCGGGATGACACTGGCGAGGGCCTTGAGGGTGCCGTTGGCGTTGGGGTCGTCGGCGAGCGCGCCGAGCGCGACCCGGAGAGCAGCCTCGTCGACGTCGCCGAGCGGGATGATCTCCTCGAAGACGATGTCGCCGACGGTGAGTGTGCCGGTCTTGTCCAGGCAGACCACATCGACGCGGGCCAGGCCTTCGACCGCGACCAGCTCCTGCACCAGCACCTGCTGACGGGTGAGCGAGACGGCAGCCAGCAGGAAGGCCACCGAGGTCAGCAGCACGAGCCCCTCGGGGACCAGCCCGACCAGGCCGCCGGTGGACCGGATGATCACCTCGCGCCAGCCCTGGTCGGCGTTTGCGCGATACTGCGCCCAGATCTGCAGCGGCAGCGCCACCACGATGACCCAGGTGATGTACTTCAGCAGCTTGTCGACCGAGTCCTGGATCTCCGACCGGGTCTTGGTGAACCGCCGGGCCTGTGCGGCGATCTTGTTGGCGTAGGCGTCGACGCCGACCGCGGAGGCCTGGAACCGGCCGCTGCCGGCCACCACGACGGTGCCCGACATGACGGTGTCGCCCTGGTCGCCGCTGTCGCTGCCGGACTTGGGCACCGCGTCGGACTCTCCGGTGAGGTTCGACTCGTCGATCTCCAACCCGGCGGCCGAGAAGAGCGTGCCGTCGGCCGGGACCTGATCACCGGTGCGCAACTCGATCAGATCGTCGAGAACCACCTGGGCGGTCGGGATCTCGAGCAGCCGACCCTCGCGCACGACGCGGGTGATCGGAGCGTTGAGCAGGGCCAGCGAGTCGAGCTTGCGCTTGGCCAGGCACTCCTGGGTGACACCGATCCCGGAGTTGACGATCAGCACCAGGCCGAAGAGTCCGTCGGCCCACGACCCGGTGATGATGATCAGCACGAACAACGCGCCGAGGATCGCGTTGAAGCGCGTCATCACGTTGGTCCTGACGATCTGCCAGATCGACCGGGAGGTGGTCACGTCGGCGGCGTTGACCTGGCCGCGCGCGACCCGCTCTTCGACTTCCGTTGCGGTCAGACCGGTCTCGCGGGTCCGGTGGGCCTCGGCCGACACGGCGTTCTGGGGGAGCATCGTCACCTGACAAATGATCTCAGAGTTTAAGAGCCGTTTACCCGCAAACGGCCAGAACCGCACCGCCGGCTGGCAGTGATTGACTGGAGGCATGAAGGAATTGACCGCATGACGACGATCCTCCTCCGCGGCGGGCGGGTCCACACCTTTGCAGACCCCGATGCCACCGCGATGGCGATCACCGACGGGATCATCAGCTGGATCGGCGGGGAGCATGCCGTGCAGATGGCGGGGGAGCCCGACCACGTCGTCCACCTCGATGGTGCGCTGGTCGCCCCTGGATTCGTCGACGCGCACGTCCACACCACCGACGCCGGCCTGGCTCTGACCGGGCTCGACCTCGGTCCGGCCACCTCGCTCGGCGACTGCCTGCACCGGATCTCCGCTGCTGCAGCAGGTCTGGGACCCCGTGCCCTGCTCTGGGGGCACGGTTGGGACGAGACGGCGTGGCCGGAGAACCGGCCGCCCACCCGCTCCGAGATCGACTACGCGGTCGGCTCGCGCCCCACCTACCTCAGCCGGGTCGACGTGCACTCGGCCCTCATCAGCACGGCCCTGCTCGACGGCGCCCCGGCCGGGTCGGATCTGTCGGACCTGCACCCGACGTTGCCGCAGAAGAGGGGCGCCCACCACCAGGTCCGCAACCTGGCGAAGTCTTTGCTCACCCCGGAGCGGCGCGCGGCAGCCCAGCGGGCCTTCCTCGACTCGTGTGCGGCGGCCGGGATCGTCGAGATCCACGAATGCGCCGCCGGCGACGGCCCAGGCCGGCAGGACCTGCGCGCCCTGCTCGACCTGGGGGCCGCCATCTCCGTGCGGGGCTACCTCGCCGCAGCGGTCTCGGACCCCCAGGAAGCCGCGGAACTCCTCCGGACCACCGGCGCGGTCGCGCTGGCCGGGGATCTGTCGGTGGACGGCGCCATCGGTTCTCGGACCGCATCACTGTCCCATCCCTACAGCGATGACGAGAATAACTGCGGTACCAGGTATCTCAGTGATGACGAGCTCACCGAGCACCTCTGGGCCTGCGCGGTTGCCGGGATCCAGCCCGGGTTCCACGCCATCGGCGACGACGGCGTCAGCGCGGTCGGTCGGGCCCTGCGGCGAGCCACGTCACGGCTCGGCGACAACGGCAGCGTCGTCATGGCGGGCTGCGTGCCGCGCATCGAGCATGCCGAGATGGCTGACGAGGAGGCGATCGCCGCCTTCGCCGCGACCGGCACGGTGGCCTGCGTGCAGCCGATGTTCGATGCGGCCTGGGGCGGCGTCGACGGGATGTACGCGCGTCGGCTCGGCCGCGACCGGGCCGTGCTGATGAACCCGTTCGCCGCCCTCGCCTCCGCCGGGGTGGCCCTGGCGCTGAGCTCCGATGCCCCGGTGACGGCGGCCTCCCCCTGGGCCGCCGTCCAGGCGGCGGTGCACCACCGGACCGCGGGCTCCGGACTGTCGCCACGCGCCGCCTTCACCGCGCACACCCGGGGTGGGCACCGTGCCGCCGGCCGGACCGATCGCGGAATCGGCACCATCACCGTCGGTGCACCGGCCCACCTGGCCGTCTTCATCACCGGCGAGCTGGTTCGGCCGGCCGCGAACCCCCTGGTCGCGCGCTGGTCGACAGACCCCCGCTCCCGCGTCCCGCTGCTGCCCGATCTGACCCCCGGCGCCACGCTGCCCACCACCATCGCCACCATCGCCGGCGGCCGGGTCGTCTACGACACCGGCCTGTTCCACGGCGTCCCCGCCGCCGCGGCAGGCTGAGGCCGGACTCGAGCGGCCGGGCGGGTGGCAGTCGTAGCTGACAGGACCACCACCGCGGCGGCACTATTCTGAACCGGTGGTTTCCCCGACGGTCGACAGCGCGCCTTCTGCCGATCTCGTGCGTGCCACCAGGAAGCAGCTGCGGCAGGCCGGTCATCCCGGCGGGCCCGGGCGTCTCCGCCGGTGGCGAACCACGTTGCTCGGCACCGGGGGTCTCCGCGTCCTGAGTGCGGCTGCCGGCGGCTACGCCCTCAATCTCTCGTTCGCCCCGACCACCCTGTGGTGGATGGCCCTGGTCGGCCTCGGCCTCTTCGGCCTGGCCGTGCACGGCCGCCGGATGGGCCCGGCGCTCGGCCTCGGCCTGCTGTTCGGCCTGGCCTTCTACGTGCCACTCCTGAACTGGGTGACGGTGTACGTCGGCCCGGTGGCCACCGCGCTGGCCATCGCCGAGGCGATCCTGCTGATGCCCGTTGGCGCATTGATCGCCGCGGCCAGCCGTCGGCTGCCATGGTGGCCGGTGTGGGCCGCGGCGGCGTGGATCGCAGGCGAAGCCCTGCGCGCCCGAGCACCTTTCGGTGGATTTCCCTGGGGTGGCATCGCCTACTCGCAGCCCGACGGACCGCTGCTCCCGGTGGCGTCGCTGCTCGGCGCCTCCGGTCTGGCCTTCCTCACCGCTCTGGGCGGATTTGCAGTGGCCGGGCTGGCGCGCGCGGTGTTCCGCCACCGCCGGGAACTCCGCCCGGTGCTGCTGATCGGGCCGGTCGCGCTGGTGCTGTTGCCCTACGTCCTCGGCCTGGTCGGGCTGACCACCGAGCTGAGCGGCGAGGGCGCCCCGACCCGGAACATCGCCGTCATCCAGGGCAACGTGCCCGAGCCTGGTCTGGAGTTCAACGCGCGACGCCGTGCGGTCACCGATCTCCACGCGCTGCAGACGCACAAGCTGGCCGAGGCCGTCCGGGCCGGGACGGCGCCGAAACCCGATCTGGTGATCTGGCCGGAGAACGCGTCGGACATCGATCCCTACGCCAACGCCGACGCGGCGGCCGTGATCCAGGCGGCCGTTCGTGACATCGGCGTCCCGGTCCTCGTCGGCGCAGTCGTCGGCAGCGGGACCCCGGGCAAGAACTACAACATGGGCATCGTCTGGGATCCGGTGACCGGCCCGGCCGCGAAGCTCTCCGACCAGACCTACACCAAGATGCATCCGGTGCCGTTCGGCGAGTACATGCCCTACCGGTCGTTCTTCCGGATCTTCTCCGACAAGGTCGACCTGCAGCAGGGTGAGTTCTTGCCCGGCACCCGGCCAGGGAACCTGAACATCGCCGGGGTCAACATCGGCGACGTCATCTGCTTCGAGGTGGTCTACGACGACATCGTCCGCGACGTCGTCGACGGCGGCGCGCAGGTCCTCGTCGTCCAGACCAACAACGCGACCTTCGGCTACACCAACGAGACCTACCAGCAGCAGGCGATGAGCCGGGTGCGTGCCGTCGAGCACGGCCGTGAAGTGCTGATCTCCTCCACCAGCGGCGTCTCCGCGGTGATCGGGCCGGACGGCGGCGTCGAATCACGGATCGGGCTGTTCACCGCCGGCTACATGACTCCGACCGTCCCACTCATCTCCGCCACCACGCCGGGCACCGTCGTCGGCGGCCCGCTGGAGTGGGTGCTCACCGCCGGTGGACTGCTCGCCCTGGCGCTGAGCACCCTGCTGGCCCGCCGGCGTACACGCAGGCACAGTTCAACCCTCTAGGTTTGTCGTTCAGCACCATCCGGATCAGGGCCGACCCGACATCGGGGCCGGCGCGTATCGCGACCGGGCCGTCGATCCACCTCGGCCTCGAAGGAGAAGCAACACCCGTGAGCCCCGCCAACCCCGACGACCGCTCCGACCAGGCCGACAACTTCGACCGCACCGACCGGGTGTTGGTCATCATCCCCACCTTCAACGAGCGGGAGAACCTGCCGATCATCCTGGACCGGGTCCGGGCGGCCGTGCCCTCCGTCAGCATCCTCGTGGTGGACGACAGCAGTCCCGATGGGACCGGCGACATTGCCGACGAGCGGGCCGGCGCCGACGACATGATCGCGGTGCTGCACCGCACCGAGAAGAACGGTCTGGGGCCGGCCTACTTCGCCGGGTTCGACTGGGGCCTGCGGCATGGCTTCGACGTCCTGGTCGAGATGGACGCGGACGGCTCGCACGCACCGGAACAACTGCCACGGCTGCTCGGGGCCCTCGACCACGCCGATCTGGTGATCGGTTCCCGGTATGTCAAGGGCGGATCCGTCGTCAACTGGCCGCTGCGGAGGCTGGTGCTCTCCAGGGGGGCGAATCTTTACTCGCGCCTCGCGCTGGGCGTCGGCGTCAAGGACATCACCGCCGGCTACCGGGCCTACCGCGCGAAGGTGATCAGGGCGATCCCGCTCAAGGAGGTCGCCTCGCACGGCTACGTGTTCCAGGTCGACCTGGCCTGGCGAGCGATCCTCGGGGGTTTCCGCGCGGTCGAGGTGCCGATCACCTTCACCGAGCGCGAGATCGGTGTCTCCAAGATGAGCGGCAGCATCGTGCGCGAGGCTTTGCTGAAGATCACCCTGTGGGGCGCGGTGCACCGCTGGCACCAGGTCAAGGGTCTGGTCACCGGCAAGAAGGAGATCGTCCGGAGCTGACAGCGGCCCGGCCTGGCCCGGGTACGAGAACGGCCCCACCCCCCGGAAAGGGGAGCGGGGCCGTTCTCGGTGTTTTTCGTCTGTGATCAGGAAGCGGTGCGACGAGCCTTGAGCTCGGCCAGACGCTCACCGAGGATTTCCTCGAGTTCGGCGATCGATCGACGCTCCAGCAACATGTCCCAGTGGGTGCGCGGCGGTTTCACGGCCTTGCCCTCGGGGGCCGAGCCGTCGATCAGGGCGGACTCGAGCCCGTGCATCCGGCAGTCCCAGACCGCCGGTACCTCGGCGTCATCGGCCATCGGCACGGTGAACTCGTGGCCTCTCGGGCACCGGAAGGTGGCCGTTCGGCGGGGGGCCAGATCGTGGTTGCGATCAGCCTCGTAGCTGGTGCTGCCGAGGCGACTTCCGCGCAGGACGCGGTCAGCCATGGTGTTCCTTTCGCAATTGTTCGTCCGGTACTGCGTTTCGAGCGCGATACCGGGGGCCGGAACGTTCTCCCGGCGTGCTGCCCCTTCGGGCGCTACTGACTAGTAACGCCCTTCGGAGTTGGTTCGTTCCCGATCGCGCTGCGGATGGTTCGCAAGGCGAGGAGAACTGCGAGCTAGCCATCACCGCCACGAGAAGGGACAGCGTGACACGCTAACGCACATCTGTAGTTCGGCGCGGGCAGGCTACCAGGATGCGGCACCGATGGTGATGGTTCCCACACAGTTCCACCGGCGTTCACGCCTCGTGCAGCCCGCCGGGGGTCAGGGCTGACCGAGCGGGAGGGTGGCGTCGCCGGAATTCGGGCCGAGGTCACCGGAGCGGTGATGGCGACGGCAGAGCACCTGGTAGCGGATCTCCGCCTCGTCCAGCGCGGTGTCGGCAACCACCACCTGCTCGCCGGAGGTGGCCACCGCTCCTTCGACCACCCTGGCGTTGAACCGTCCCGGCCCACCACACCAGCAGAGCACCTCCACCTGCAGCGGCAGCACCTCGTCGGCGAGTTCGAACAACCTGGCCGAGCCGGGGAAGAGCCGTCCCAGGAAGTCGGTGGCGATACCGAAGGCGTAGACGTCGACCTGGACGTCGTCGGCGAGCTGGGCCAACTGGTCGATCTGGACGGGGGTGAAGAACTGGGCCTCGTCGACGATCAGGTAGTCGACCCGGCGGCCGGCGGCCCAGGAGGCCTTCACCAGATGGGCGAGATCGATGTCGTCGTCAACCTCGATGGCCTCCCGGGTGATGCCCATCCGGGAGGTGATCTGGCCGCGATGGGAACGGTCGAGCCGGGTCAGCAGCAGACCGCGCCGCCCCTGCCGGGAGTGGTTGTGATCGAGTTGGAGCGCCAGCGTCGACTTCCCGCAGTCCATCGGTCCGTAGAAGAACTTCAGCGCTCCGGTCGGCTGCTGGCCCCGTCTGGAGCCGGCGGCCGGAACCGTGGAGAGGGCCGTGGTCGGCTCGGTCTGGTCATGGACGACGGACTGGGGAGCGGGGGACACGAGCGGACTGTACTGAAGAGGATGGTCCGGTGGAACCTGCGCCTGCGGACGGCAATCAGCCTTCCCACTGCCCGCGTTCGGCCAGGACCAGTCGGAGGGTGTCAGGTCGGTCCGTCATGATGCCGTCGACCCCGAGGTCGAGCAGCCGTCTCATCTCGTCGGCCTCGTTGATCGTCCACACGTGGACCTCGATGCCGGCGGCGTGGGCAGTCTTGAGGAAGGCCCGCCCGACGACGGTGATGGCGCCGTAACGGACCGGTACCTGGGCGGCAACTGCGGCCCCGACCCTGGCCGGCAGCCGCAGGTTGGCAGCCGCGGCCAGCATCCCGACGGCGCGGGGGCCCAGCGAGGTGGCAACGGTCGGTCCGAGCGCGCGCTGCAGCGTCGTCAGGCGGTGATCGGAGAACGATCCCAGCCCGACCCGGTCGACGGCGCGCGACGTCCGCAGCAGGTCGATCAGCGGCCCGACGGCGCGGTCGGATTTCGGATCGATGTTGAACCGGGCGTGCGGCAGCGCTTCGAGCACCTCGGCCATCAGCGGGATGGGCTCACGGCCGCCGATCCTCGCCTTGCTGACCTCGTCCCAGGTGAGGTCCCTGATTCGGCCCCGCCCGTCGGTGACCCGGTCGAGGTGGTGGTCGTGGAAGGCGATGAGGACGCCGTCGGCGGTGGCGTGGACGTCTGTCTCCAGGTAGCGGTAGCCCTCGTCGACGGCCCTGGTGAAGGCGGCCATGGTGTTCTCACAACCCGCGAGATCGCCGATGTGCCAACCACGATGGGCGAACGCACGCGGACCCGAACCGTCCAGGTAGGCCGTCATGCGTGCAGTGTGTCACGCGTCAGAGGGTGCGCCGTTGCCGCTCCGGAGCAGTCCCGGCGCCTACGGTGGAACCCATGGCGGCGACGATGGTGACGGACCAGCAGGTGACGGCCAACAGCCGCGAGCAGAGTGCGCATCGGTGCCTCTGGTGCGGCCGCGGACTGCCGTCGGCGGGGACGGTCGGGCGGCGTCGGCGCTACTGCGCGCAGGCCTGCCGCCAGCGCGCCTACGAGAACCGCAGCGGGTTGCAGCGAGGCGAGCTGCCGGCCGATGCCGTCGTGCTCTCGGTCGAGGAGCGTGACGACCTCGCGGACCGGCTCTACCAGGTCAGATGCGCCGCCGAGGACGTGGCCACCGCACTGAAAGAAGGTGCGTCACCGGACGAGTTGGAGCCGCTGGTGGCGCAGCTCATCGTGTCGGCACGCTCCGCCGAGCGCATCCGCTGAGCTGCCTCATCGATCAGCTCCGGCCGTCGTCCGACAGCATCCGGGTACCGCGCGAGCCATGATGGGTGGGTGGACAGGCGGTGGGCCGGACTGGTGGTTTTGGCGGTGGTGCTGCTGGCCGCTGTCGTCGTACCGCAGCTCACGCCGAGGCGCCTGGCGGGGACTGCGGTCACGGTGCCCGTCCCGCCGCCGCCGTCGGTGGGTGATTGCCTGCTGAAGCCGGTCGACCCGGACCAGCAGGTCCGGGCGCCGGACCACGCCGCGGTCAGCACCGGACCGTGTGCCGGACCCCGCTACGGGGAGGTCGTGTCGGTCCTGCCGGTCGCGGCCGAACCGGCCTTCCCCCAGGACGGCAGCGACGGACCACCGGTCGACCCGAACGTCAACATCTGCGCCCAGGACGTGATCGGGTACCTCGGGCTGGGGAGCCGCCCGGGCCACCCTGGCGATCCGACGATCTTCGGGCACCCGGCCAGTCTGTTCACCTACTGGTCGCCGGTGGTGCTGTCGTCGTTCCTGTTCGTGGCCGGTCCAGACGCGCTGCAGCGCACCATGGGACAGCAGTGGATCGCCTGCGTCAGCTACGTTCCCGATCCTGTCAGCCGCCGGGCCACCCACTACGACCACACGGTCAGGAACGCCTTCCGCGACGGGGCACCGCCGGCGAACTACGCCAGCTGCCTCCGGACGGTGAGCGCCGGCACGCTGGACCTGGTGGACTGCAGCCTGCCGCACCCCGCGGAGATCTTCGGCTACACCTTCGCCGACAACACGGTTCCACGGTCCGCGTTGAACTCGACGTGCGCGGCCCTGACCAGGAAGCTGACCGGCATGACGGACCCCAGTGCGGGCGGTCGGCTCACGTCAGCCGCGGTCGCTGGTAGCGGGGGTGGCGCACTCAGTTGTGTGGTGACTGCGGACGTCGGTCACCAGCTCGTCGGGCCGTTGATGAACCTGGGTAACGGGCCGGTACCGCTGGTCTGACGCCGGATTCCCGACCGGCCCTCAACCGTTGGACGGGACGCTGCTGCGCAGGATCAGCAGGGTGATCTCGTTGGGCGCGAAGATCCGGAACGGCGGTCCCCAGAATCCACTGCCCCGGCTGGTGTAGAGCATGGTGCGTTCACCGTGCCGGGACAGCCCGGCGACAGCGCCCTGTTCGAGCCGCACGATGTGGTGGAAGGGCCACATCTGGCCGCCGTGGGTGTGTCCGGAGATCTGCAGGTCCACCCCGGCCGGTGCGGACATCCGGACCGACTTCGGCTGGTGGGCGAGCAGCAGGATCGGCAGGTCGGGATCGAGCCCGGCGAGAGCCCCGTCCAGATCGGCCCCGTGCCCCGGCACTCCGGACGCCTTGGCCGTCAGGTCGTCGATCCCGGCGACGGCAAGTCGGCTGCCGCCTCGTTCGACGATCAGGTGGCCGTTGCGCAGCACCGTCCAGCCGAGGCCGTCCATGTGGGTGACCCAGTCCGCGGCGCCGGACATGTACTCGTGGTTGCCGGTGATGTAGACCTTCGCCAATGACGCCTCGGCGTTCCCGAGCGGAGCCACCTGCAGCCGGCGCATCTCGACCGATCCATCGGCGAGATCACCGGCGTGGGCGAGGATCTCGGGATCCAACGTATTGACGCGCTGGACGACCCCGGCCGACCACCGGGCACGGTTGATCGGCCCGAAGTGGGTGTCGGCGATCATCACCAGTCGCAGACCGTCCAACCCGGCGCCGAGACGCGGCATCGGAATCTCGACCGTGCGGACCGGCGGGATGCGGCGGGCCTGCCAGAGGCCCCAGCCGCAGATCAGTGCCGTCCACACCAGCACGACGCCGGCAGTCCAGCGGTTGCGTTCCGGACCGTGCATCCCGGTGATCGCCAGGATGAGGTCGAGCAGCTCACCGACGATGGTCCAGACGAACAGCTGCCAGATGATGCCGAGCCAGCTGTCACCCAGCACCGCCAGGCCGTCGTGGTGCGCCTTGCCGTGCCCCTTGAACATGGCCAGCGGGAAGCCGACCAACGCCACCACCGCCAGCACGGTGCCAGCGACCGTCGCGGCCGTCGGCCACTGCGGGGCCAGGACCAGACGCCACCAGGGCAGACCGTGCAGGAGCAGCAGAACGACGATGAGGACCGTCAGGAAGGGTCCACGGCTGGGGCGCATGTGCTCATTTTCGCTGGGGACGTCCGCGGTGCGGGGTGCGGCGGGCTGTTCGAGTTGGTCACGTCCGGTGATCGGTCTACTTCTTCGACGAACCCTTCTTGCCCGACGGCGGCTTCGGATCCTCCTCGTCGGTTGGCCCGGCATCCGGTGCAGCATCGCCGGACTGGCTGCCGTCGAATCGTTTCCACAGACCCGTGAGTCCGTCGGCGATGCTCTGGCCGACCGAGCTGGCCGCGCCGCCGAAGTCACGGCCCACGTCACGGGCGGTCTGGGCCAGCGGGTCCTTCGAGGCGTTGAAGTTGTCCCGGTAGCTGCGGGCGGCAGACCTGAGCTCGTCGGCGATCGAGGCCTGGGAGTCGTCGGTGCGGCGCGGGTAGTCGCCGGCCATGATCTTCTTGTAGTCGCCGTCCTCGACCCACTTGCGGATCTCCGCTGCCCTGACGACGGAGAACGGGTGGGTCTGGCGCTCGAGGTTCATCAACTTCAGGACGCCGTCACGAACGTCGCCGGCCGCCTCGTAGTCGGCGGCCTGCTCCAGGAACGCGACCGTGTCCATCTTGCCCAGGCTGGCGCCGCCCGCCATCTTCATCTTCACCCGCAGCGCGACCTGGGGATCCTGTGCCACCAGCATCCCGGCCCGGTCCGCGGACAGCTCGGACTTGCGGCTCCACTCGTAGAGCGCAGCGATGATCCCGCGGAGCGCCAGACCACCCAGCGGCAGCCAGCCGAGGTTGTCCGCGATGCGGAGCAGGTGGTTCAGCATGGTCTGGTAGACCGCGTGGCCGCTCATCGCGTGGCCGAGTTCGTGCCCGAGGACGAACCTGAGTTCCTCGGGATCGTCGAGCAGTTCGATCAGGCCTGTGCTGACGACGATGAAGGGTTCGTCCATCCCGATGCAGAACGCGTTCGCCTCCGGGCTCTGGCGGACGTAGAGCTCGGGGCGCTTGGGCGAGTCGAGCGTCAGCAGGGCGTCGCTGAACAGCCGGTCGATCTCGGCGAACTGCCGATCGCTGACGCGGACCGAGGACGCCAGGAAGATCAGCCGGTGCTTGCGCTCGCGGAACAGTCCGGCGAGGGCCTTGAGCACGGTGTCGAAGCCGGGTACGGCTCGCAACGCGACGAGCGCCGATCGATCGGCGGGATGTTCCCAGGCGCGTGAGCTGATCCCCGGAAAGGTGACTCGCTTGCGTGCGACCGTTCTGGCCATGAAAAGCCCTCCCCGTTTCGTAACTGCTGTTTCGTCTGTTGGCGTTGTTGGACCCTGCAGCCGAACCCTAGCCCCGGTCAGTGCGCTGGGAGGTCGAAATCCGCCCGGTATCGGGTCGGGACCAGATCCAGGTACTCGCCGTGCCGTTGGATGTAGGAGAGGACGAAGGGGCAGTCCGGGATGATCCCGTTGCCGCCGGCGCGGAGTTGGTCGAGCGCGTGGGAGATGAGCTGCGACCCCATGCCACGGCCCTCGAAGTCGGGGTCGATCTCGGTGTGGGTCAGCGCATAGTCGTTGCCCTGCACCCGGTAGTCGAGCAGCCCGGCGGGCGCTCCGTCGACGAACAGCTCGAACCGGTCCTCCACCTCGTTGTCGCGCACGACGATCGCCGGTGGCGTCTCAGGTGTCTTCGAGTCGGTGGTGGCGTGCGGAGTCGGGTTGTCCATGGGGTCAACGATAGGACCTGGGCGGGCCGTGTCCGCTGCCGGTGTCGGGGTGTTCGGCTAGCGTTCGGAGCATGGTTGCCATCGGTGCTCACGTCGACTCGTCGGATCCCTTGACGGCTGCTGCCGCAGTCGGTGCCGGCGCGGCCCAGTTCTTCCTCGCCGATCCCCAGGGCTGGAAGAAGCCTGTCGAGCATCCGCACGCCGCGGCGTTGCGAGCGGCCGACATCCCGCTCTACATCCACGCCCCGTACATCATCAACGTCGCGACGATGAACAACCGGATTCGCATCCCGAGCCGCAAGATCCTCTCGCAGCACGCGGCCGCGGCCGCCGACATCGGGGCCAGGGGCCTGATCGTGCACGGCGGTCACGTGGCGTCCGACAGCGAGCTGGACAAGGGATTCGAGAACTGGCACAAGGTCTTCGAGCGCGAGGAGTTCCCCGTCCCGATCCTGATCGAGAACACCGCCGGCGGAAATCACGCCATCGCCCGACGGTTCGATCGGCTGGCCCGTCTCTGGGATGCGGTCGGCGAGTACGGCGTCGGGTTCTGCCTCGATACCTGTCACGCGTTCGCCGGCGGAGAGGAACTCGGTGCCGTCGTCGATCGGGTCATGGCGATCACCGGCCGGATCGACCTCGTGCACGCCAACAGCAGTCGCGACGGGTTCGACTCCGGAGCCGATCGGCACGCCAACTTCGACGACGGCACGATCGAGGCCGAGCAGATCGCCGCGGTCTGCACCGCCGCCGGTTCCGACGTGATCGTCGAGACCCCGGGCGACGGTCAGAGTGCCGACATCACCTTCCTGCGGAAGTTCCTGGACTGAGTTTCTTCGCTCCGGAGAAAGGTTCGGACCCATGCCGCTCACCACGGACGAGATCCGCCGGTTCTGTCTCGACCTGCCGGCTGCCGTCGAGGAGTATCCGTTCGACAGCAGTCCGGAACTCTGCACGTTCAAGGTGGTCGGCAAGGTGTTCGTGTTCACCCAGCTGACGGCGCCCCCGCCCCTGCATGTGGCGCTGAAGTGCGACCCCCAGATCGCAGTCGCGCTGCGGAACAGCCATCCCGCGATCACGCCGGGCTGGCACCTCAACAAACGTCACTGGAACACGGTGACCATCGACGGTTCCCTCCCTGACGAACAGGTCCTCGAGATGATCCAGGACTCCTTCGACCTGGTGGTCGACTCGCTTCCGAAGCATCAGCGGATCAGGTTGCGATAGGCCCGCCTGCCGATGCTTCGATCAGGAGTCGTGGTCGGGAGCAGGAGCGCCGAATCGCCGAACTCGTGCCAGAGATAGTCGTTCTCGACCGCCGCGTCGTAGGCACGCTGGGTCATCGCCGGGCCCGCGATCGCTTCTACCAGGAGCAGATGTGATGCCTCCGGGTTGTGCCATCCGGTGATCAGTCCGTCGACGAGGCGCGGAGGTCGCTCGGGCGTGACCACGTGCTCCGTCCAACCTGAGGCCGCCTGGGCCCTACCGTCGGCGTCGACGGTCGACTCCAGGGCGCGCGTCACCGTGGTGCCGACTGCGACGATCCGCCCACCCCTGGATCTGGTGAGGTTCACCAAAGCCGCGGTGGAGGGCGGCACCTCGAACCACTCGGCCTGCGGACCCTCGCCGGCTTCCTGCGACGACACCCCGGTATGCAGGGTGATCGGTGCCACCGCTGTTCCAGAGCGAACCAGTTCGGTGACCAGTCGATCGCTGAAAGGCCGCCCTGCACTTGGCATCTCGGCACTGCCGGGGATCAGCGAGAAGACCGTCTGGTAGGCGGCGAGATCGAATCGGCCGTGCAGGTACCCGTAGCTGATCGGCCGGCCCCGTGCGGCCAATACAGTTTCAAGTGCCGTGGGGTCCGACGCCGATGCCCGCCACAACCGGTTGCCCGACCCTGTTGGTGAGGACCCGGCTCCCGGATACGGGGCGAGTAGTCGCAAGGTGACCCCCCGGCCCACGGCCACCATCTCGCCGACGGCAGCGTCCAGCACCGGTTCCGCTGCGTCCGGTGCGCTCCGGAGCTCGACCACGAAGTCGAGATCCTCCAGGCGCGCGGCCAGGTGCAGCACCACCGGCCCGTGCTGCTCCGCCGTGGCGTCGATCTCGGCTGCCACCGTGGCGGAGTTGTTCACCACCAGCAGGTCTCCCGGCCGGAGGTGTTGGCCGATCCGGTCGAAGGTGGTGTGCACGATGCCAGCGCCGGAGGCCACGAGTAGACGCACGCCGTCTCGGCGGAGTCCTCTGGCCTCCGCCGGTCGGGTCGCAGTTCGGCTGGCCGGGAAGGTAAATGTGGTGCTGGGGGAGGCCATGTGGGTGGTCAACTCGTTGCTCCGATCCATGCCGTGGTGGTGGGTGGTGTGGCGCTGGGTAATGTGGCGATCGGTGCTGTTGCCATCGGTGCTGTGTCGGCGCGTGGGCGCAGTTCGCCGACGGTGTACCGGCCGCTGGGTGGTCGTGAGGTGAGAAGGTCGAGAATGGCCGGTACGGCTACCTTCTCGGGTACCTGACGATCCGAGATGTCCTCCCCGGCGAAGGCTTCCTGCGCCATCGCGGTGTGCATGTCCCCGGGGTCGACGGCGTACCAGCGGAGTGCCGGGTTCTCGACGGCAAGCGTCAGTGTCAGATGGTCGAGCGCGGCCTTGCTCGCTCCGTACAGCCCCCAGTTCTCGTAGTGCTCGACGGAGGCGTCGGACGACACGTTGATGACGGTCCCAGCGGACGCCGACAACTGCGGCAGCAGTGCCGTGGCGAGCAGCAGCGGTGAAATGGTATTTGTTTGCAGCACGGCGTCGAGCGCACCGGATGCCGTCGCCGAGAGCGGAGCCAGGGGAGTGGCGCCCAGTGTGCTGGCGTTGTTGACGAGCAGATCGAGGGCGGTCGAGCGGCCTACTGCTGCGACGAGATCGGCCCGGTGCGCCGGATCGGTGACGTCGCCCGCGATGGTGGTGATCCGCGATCTCCGGGCGGGGCCGGCGTCGTCGAGAAGTCGTTCGAGGGCATCGGGTCCGCGTGCATCGACGATGACGTGCCATCCGTCAAATGCGAGCGCGAGGGCCAACGCGCGGCCGAGTCCGAGGGACGCGCCGGTGATGAGTGCCTTGGGCATGATGTTCCTTCCGAGATGGGTTGCTGAATTCCATCCTGGAAGTTGAACCATGGTTGAGGTCAAGGGCTAGAGCAGACTTATAGTTGAAGACAACTCCAAGTGTGGCGTAGCCTTTTCGTATGGACGTCGAGCAATTGTTGACAGTGGCGGATGTGGCCCGCCGCAGTGGTTTCGCGGCGTCCGCGCTGCGTTTCTACGAGCGCGAACAATTGATCGAGGCCCACCGTTCCGGTGGTGGGCAACGTCGGTACGACCGACAAGTGCTGCGCCGTTTGGCCTTCATCAGGGCCGCCCGGAATGTCGGCCTCTCGCTGGAGGAGATCCGTGCGGAGCTGGCCGAGCTGCCGTCATCGCGGACACCGACACCGGGGGACTGGCGCCGTATCTCGCGGCACTGGCGTCGCAGGCTGGACGACCGGATCGCGGCGATCGAGGCTCTCCGGGACAGGCTCGACTCCTGCATCGGGTGTGGATGCCTGTCGATGAAGGTGTGCGGTCTGTACAACCCGGGCGATTCATTCGGTAGCTCGGCCGTCCCGGCCGGGGCGGCCCTGCTGCCGCCACTGCTCCGTGAGCAGCACGGGTCGGAACACCGCTGAGACTGTCGTCGCGCCGGTTGCCGTCGGGCAGACGTGAAAGACAGGTTGAACCACGGGTCGACCCCGCTCTCTGTCAGGTTTGATGCGCCCGCATCAAGTTATTGATGCCGTGATGTCTCGTCAGGTAGACTGGGAGGGTGCGGACGACGCTGACGCTGGATGACGACGTTGCTGCGGCGCTGGAACGACGGCGCGCGGCCCGAGGAACCCGGCTGCGCGAGGAAGTCAACGACCTGCTTCGCGCCGGTCTGGCTGCATCCGAAGAGCCCTCGACGGGTCAGGAACCCTATGAGCTGCCCACCTTCGACCCCGGCCGGCCGCTGGTCACCGACCTTCGCGCCCTGGTGGAACTCCTCGACACCGAGGACATCGAGCGAGCACTGCCGGCCCGATCGTGATCCTGATCGACGTCAACCTCCTCGTCGACGCCACGATGACGTCTGCGGCACATCACCCGGCTGCTCACGCATGGCTGCAGGAGAGATTGTCCGGCACGGCGCGAGTGGGACTTCCATGGGTGTGCATCACCGGTTTCGTCCGCGTCGTGAGCCAGCCCCGCGTGTGGGAGCGCCCGATGCCCGTCGAGGACGCCCTATCAGTAGCCCGCTCTTGGCTGGCTCGTCCCTGCACCTGGATCCCGGAACCGGGGCCGCGGCACCTTGATCTCCTCGACGATCTGCTGGGGGCGCAAACCAGTGCGCGTCTGGTGACCGACGCCCACATCGCGGCCATTGCCTTGGAACACGGACTCGAGCTGTGCAGTCGTGACCGTGACTTCGCGCGCTGGGCGGATATCGGGTTGCGTGCGCGCAACCCGCTGGTCTGACCCTTATTCGTCATAGTGACGAAAATGGGTGTGCTGCAGATCCCGGCTGGTCGATCCACCTGCATCCAAGATGCCGATAATGAACATTATGTCAGGTTGGGTCTGCCGACCGGTGGGACGTCGGGCACCAGTAGCGTCGAGTAGCCGCTGTCGGCGACGCGCCGAACCTGGTCCCGCCACGCCGCCAGATCAGATCCAACAGGGGCGACGACTCCGAATCGAAGGGGTCGCACCGTGTTGGTTGCCTCGCTGGTTGGCTCGTTGACGGTCATCGTCGCTCGCCTCCAGTCTTTGCCTGAGCTGGACCTCGGGCTTCTATACCTACGATGGGTTTCCACCGGATACAACAGTGACGACCGAGTACAGGCCGTCCCGGTCGACCGTTGTTGGGATGCCGGCCCGTGCAGAGACTGCGGAGCAGACCGGGCGCTTGGCGGGCGTGCAGGTTCGGCAGCTCCGCCGAACTCGCCTCAGTCTGATACGCCGGGTGTCAGTAAGGAGGGCTATGGGCAGGACCTCCTTGTAGATCACTCCCGTGCTGCGCGACGGACCGATCCAGATCAGCCGACCGGAATGACTGTCAGCGATGCATGGATACCCCGGAAATGCTTCTCGTTGCGAGTGAGCAACGGGATGCCGAGTGAGACGGCCACCGCCGCGATGAGCAGGTCGAATCGACGGGGCTTCGGATCGCGACCGGCCGCACGGCCGCTGGCGCAGAGCGCACCGTAGATGCGCGCTGCGTTGCTGTCGAACGGGATCGGGTCGAAGGTGTCACTGACCCAGTGGTAGCGCTGCTCTCGCGCTGTGTTCAGTAGCGGATCGGTCGAGTGGAGCCCATAGGCCAGTTCGGCGAGCGTGATCGTGCTGACGGCCGCGGATGCCGTGTGTGCCGCTACCGTCCGAGCCGGATAGTTGATGACGACAGAAGTATCCAGCAAGGCCGATTCGACGACCGAGCTCATCGATCGTTCCAGCGATCGACGTCGCGATCGTCAACGACGCGGTCGAGGTCGTCGAGCTCATCACGGAACCGACTGGTGTCCCAGTCCGGAAGCACCGCGATCCCAGCTGCGATGGCGTCAACCGGGACGAACCGTGGCCGTCGGACACCGCCATTCTTGTCGTGCGGTACGAGATCAGCGACCGGGGTGCCGTTACGGGTAACGACGAAGGACTCCCCCTGCTCGACTCGCCTCATGATCAGGCCGCTGTCGTTGCGCAACTCGCGTTGGCTGATCGTCGTGTCCATGAAGACACTGTAGCACCAAGGTGCTACAGGGCGGCAGGTTGATATCAGATCTCGCGATGATTTCAGGAAAACCGGACATCTCACTGTTGGGAACTGTCACCGATCGAGCGGGACGGAATGGTCTCGCCGTCGGGACCGACACGAACACCCCTGGCTACACAGAACGCCAGACCCTGATCTTCGACCTGCAGACCGGTGCGCTGCTGGACTACGAGACCACCGCGCTGGCCCAAGGTGATCTACCCATCGAAGCGCCGGCGACCATCGGCTACACGACCTGGCTGGAGTCCGCGAAGGTCAGGGCGATCGGCACACGATCGGGTGCCTGATCATCCTCGCGCGCAGAGACTGCGTAGCAGACCGGCGGCTTGCCCGGCGTGCAGGCTCGGCAGGTACGCCCGGCCGATGGCCATCGCGACCACCGGGAGGTCGGCTGCGTGTGAGTACACCAGGTAGACGGGCTTGAACTCCGGCTGGAATTTTGCCTTGAAGGCCAACAGCGACCGAAATCCGTAGGTGGGTTCCAGCGCCGCTGACATACCGTCCAGAGTCCGGTCCAGCAACCTCCGAGGGCCGACGATCCGAGATCTCCGCGCCAATGGCGCAACCGACAGGCTGACCGTCGCGCAACCCTCCGCTTTGAAGGCAAGTGCGCTCTCGGCAATCAAATACTCCATGACCGGGCGAAAGCCATCTCCTCGTCGACGCATGAGGTCCAACGTCCAGCCCACGACATCGCCGTCACGGTGTACCGGCAGCCAGGTGGTGATTCCCTGCACGGTGCCCGAGTTGTCGATCGCGATATGGGTTCGCATTTCCGGATCAAGGGCATGGTCGACGGTCCCCAGCGTGAAACTCATCTCCGGCAGTGGTTTGCCCTCGACCCATTCCTGGGACAGGCGCTCGATCTTGGCCCTCAGGTCGGGGGGAAAATCTATCAGCCGTCCTGTCATCATCGTGATGCCTTCCCGCTTTGCACGATTGATCGCGGTTCGGACATCCTGCCAGGACTTCCCGACGAATTCCAGGTCAGGCAGATTCAGCACGGTGTCCTCGCCGATCTGAACTTTGTGCAATTCTGGCGCTCCCGCCGTGAACGCCGACGTGGCGGCGAAGGCGCAGGGAGTCCACCCCGCGTCCCGACAGAAGCTACAAAATCCGCGGATGGCATCGGCGTGACGTGATTGCGGACCCACCGGGTCGCCGATGGCGATGGCGACGGTCCCGACGACGCGGTAGCTGATGATGCTCTGGCCGTCCGGGCTGGTCCAGTTGCTGAAGGCCGGCCAGGTTCGCATCCAGCCGAGCGACCCGCCGCCGTAGCGTCGCAATAGTCGGCCGAGGAGCTCGGTCGGGCCCGACCTCGGACCGTGATCTGCGTACATCCAACTGGCCATCAGGATGATCAGGGTTCCACCCCATCCGAGGGCGAGAACGCCCAGCGAAGCCCTGGCGAGTCCATCCTCAGGGGTGAGTGGACCGGTATTGAAGGTGAGCCGCGCCATGGCTTCGCGGCCGACGTCGAGCAGGTCCGGTACCGGCCGGAAGTGCTGACCGAGAATCGCAATGACTCCCATGACGGCAGTTCCGAACCCTATGACGGCAATGAGCAGGCGTCGCACCGACCGCCCCGCCAGACCGTCCGGCGCACGCCACGACCAACGACTGCGGTACGACACTAGCAGCACCAGAGCGGTTGTGGCGCAGAGGAAGTCCATCACACGAATAGAGCCTGCGGTGTTCAGGGCCGAATTCAGCGCGATCAACGAGGCACCGGAGACGGCTACCCACCAGGCCGCCGCCCGGCCCCGGCGCAGTGCATCGGCCACCAGCAGGGCGATCACCGATTCGCCGACCATCGTGACTATCCCATGCATCGGGGAATGGACCGGAAGACCATTCCCGAACACGCCGCCCAATCCTGGATACACCGCGTCCACCAGGTTTGTCATTGCCAAACAAGCAATGAAGAAGCTGACGCCGACCCTGATCTGGAGGCGGTCGATCTTGGTGACGGGGCGGGCAGGGCGTGGCCGTCCGGCCAAGAAGGGTGCACCAAGGATTCCGGCGGAGAATGCCAGCAGGTGTTCGACATCCCAGAGCAAGCCCGACCGCAGCACTGTCACCGACAGGTAGATCAGCCCGCCGGCCCGAATCCGCTGCCGCCATGGTTGGCTCATGAGCGCGGTCGCCGCGCCGGCGACTCCGAGAGCGCCGGCGGAGAGTCCGAGATCGACCTGACCGGTGAGACTTGACGCCCATGCCCACGGGGAATCCTGGAAGGGCCACACCAGCAGGGCCGCTGCGACGGTGCCGGCGAGTTGAGTGCCGAGCAGCGCCAATGCTGCCCGCGCTGGACCGACCCTACGTTCGTAGCTGCCCAGCCCGCCGATCAGCAAAGCGCCGACGACGAGGTAGAACTCAGGTCTCGGCAGCACGAACGCGCCCGTGGCGAACGTCCGCCAGTGGCCGTCGTGCAACCGCGCGGTGCCGAAGGACATGACCTCGAGCACGCCGGATGACGGATCCATCGGCCGCCACAGCGTGCCCGTGGCGATCCCCATGCCCAGCAGTAGCGTCAGGGCGGCAATGGTGAACGGGATGCCCCTGAACGCCGCGACCAGGTGTCGGCCCGCAAGGAGCGTCAGGCGTGGGCGGGGTGGCACCGTGACGGCGGGTGCTCGCTCGTTCGAAGTGAGAACGGTTGCAGCAGAGGGCATGGTGACTCCTGACGTAGACAGCTAGACCCATCCACCCCAGTACAGATGTGCTGCCTGGCAGGCGGAAGCCGCCTACCACCCGATGTTCGGGGGGTGCTAGCCCCCTGACACCGGATGGCGTGACCGAGGCCGTCTTTGCAGCCGTCAGCGAGTAGGTTTCGCCCATGGCATGTCGAATCAGTGAACTGGTACTCGGTTGTCGTGACCCCGAGGCCCTAGTGTCGCGTGTTTGAAGTCTTCTTACGGTGGGCTTTGGCGAGGATCTGGTCGGCTGTTTTGGTCCAGATGAACGGGTGGCAGCGTTCGTTCCAGCCGTCGATGAACGCACCGATGGCAGCGATGAGGTCTTTGACGGAGGTGAAGGTGCCGCGGCGGATCGCCTGCCGGGTGATGATG